>CAWVWD010000039.1:0-15372 GCA_963933585.1 uncultured Saprospiraceae bacterium | reverse complement strand
ACCGATTACAGAAATCGCTTCTAATACGGCAAATGAAAAACCGAAAACTGTTATTTTAAAAAATGTATTTTTTGGTTCCGGTTCCGCAAAACTAAAATCAAGTTCGAAAACAGAATTGGATAAATTAATCGTTTTATTAACAGAAAATCCAACGATGAAAATTCAAATAAATGGTCATACCGATAATGTAGGTAATCCAGGTGTAAATCAATTATTATCGCTTAATCGCGCGACGGCTGTTATGAATTATTTGATTGAAAATAGCATTGAAACGAACCGTTTAACAGCAAAAGGTTTTGGTGAAAGCGAACCAATTGATACAAATAATACAGAAATTGGCCGGAAAAGCAATCGCCGAACGGAGTTTTTGGTCTTGAAATAATTAGCAACTCTTCTAAGGCTCTAATCATTTCTATCACTTATTTTGGTTGCTATTTTAAGATTTAGAAAGCCTTGATATTGCTCTGACATGGTAGCAATCCCGAGAAAAATCGGGACAGGCTGCCAATCATGCCATTTTTTTTAATTTCAACTGATTATTTTTACACCATTAGAAAGATATAGCCAAATAATTGTTTCATTGTTCTTATCACTAGAGACAATGAAACAATTTATTTACTTCTCTTTTGCAAAGTTCTTCTCCCCCACTTCTATGTGCATTTTCAAATAATTTTCATCCGGAGGAATTGGACAATTCCAACCTGTTGACTGAAAAGCACAATATGGATTATACGCTTTATTAAAATCGATTATAATCGTTTTGTTATCAATAATATCTGTAGATTGCAAGTCCAGATATCGTCCGCCACCATAAGTCGTTTCTGCACTTGTGTAATCTTTGAAAGGTACGAAAAGCAAGTCTTTATATTGTGGCATACTCTGAAGCTGCAAACTCGTATAAAGCGACAATGTGCAAATGGTATCCCGAATCGTAAACGTTGCCTTTCCGTATTCTACATATTTCTTTTTGCTTCCGCTTGACGTTGTTAAGTCAAAAGGTTTGGCATTTTCTGTTTTTGAGAATTCCGCAACGACTTTAAAATTTTCAGCAGCAGGATAAAAACGAAGATATTTTAAATCTGCCTCTGCTAAAGGCGAATGTTGAGCTTGTAAAAAAGCTTCTTTGTAGTTTTTTCGATGATTTTCAATGGTTTGTACATAATTTAGGTCAGTTTGCGTTACTTTTGACGCAGTACAACTTACAAGTAAAAACAACGAGAAAGCCAATATTTGATATAATTTCATGTATTTAAAGGTTAAAAGGTTTTTAATACTTATAAATTTAGGATTTAGGGTTTACACCTTTTACCTGAACATCTTAATATCTTTAAACCTAATTTTAATATTTATTCCGTCAAATTGGCAGAATATGTTATAATCGCTTAATTTTTGGTAAAATTTGTAATAATATTTTTAATAAACATAATAAATAACGCAGCAAAGTTAATAAATTTTCAATCAGTTCCTTTTTTACAGGATTCTTTGTCAAAACTCTGACTGTACTTCTAAAACAAGACTAAATAAACAGATGGGTCTGTTAATCACGTACTTTTTATTTGCAATAATATTTTCTTTCTTATGCTCCATTTTGGAAGCAGTATTACTCAGTGTAACGCCTGCTTACGTTGAACGATTAGTCAAGGAAAATCCGAACCTCGGAAATATACTCAAAAGATACCGCACGGAAATAGACGAACCTTTAGCAGGGATTTTAACACTAAATACTTTTGCACATACTATTGGTGCAATTCTAGTTGGTGTGCAAGCCAGTAGCCTTTGGCATGATAGTGCTTTAAATTTAGGTTTTATGTCAATTAGCATTGAATCTATCGTTGCCGGTGTGATGACTTTTGCAATTTTAATTTTTTCTGAAATTATCCCTAAAACTTTAGGTGCGAATTATTGGGAACAATTAACGCCTATTTCTATTCGTATTCTCCGGATTATTTTATGGCTTTTACGTCCTTTCGTTTGGTTATCGCAGAAGATGACAAAGCGTTTAAAGAAAGATAAAAGTAGAAGCGTTTTCAGTCGTGCAGATTTCAACGCAATGGTGGCAATTGGTTCGAAAGAAGGTGTTTTTCAAGAAAGTGAATCGAAGATTATTAGAAACTTAATGAAATTCGATAAAGTCTTTGTGAAAGATATTATGACACCTCGAATGGTTGTGAAAGCAGCACAAGAAAACACGACTATTAACGACTTTTTTAGTAAAAATAAAGAATTGCGTTTTTCTCGAATTCCGATTTATGAAGAACGAATTGATAATGTCAATGGCTTTTTCTTAAAAGATCAATTATTGACTAAAATAATTAATCAACAAGGACATTTACCGTTGAAAGATATTCGTCGTGATATTCTAATCGTACACGAACAAATGCCGATTCCGAAAGCATTCCAAAAATTAATGACTAAAAGACAACATATCGCTTTGGTTGTAGATGAATTTGGAGGAATGGAAGGTATTATTACGATGGAAGATATTATCGAAACTTTGCTCGGGACTGAAATCGTGGATGAATACGATGGTGAAGAAGATATGCAAGCTTTGGCTCGTAGGAATTGGGAGGCAAGAGCGAAAAAATTGGGTATTTTGACCATTGATGAATTCAGCGAAACAGTAGAGGAGCAAAAAGATAGAATTGGTGAATAGTTATTCGTTTGACTATTTTCATGTAACCAGTATTTTTAGTATAATATTTTCGAAAATAATGATTTACGGTTTTAACTTTCATTAATTACCTAAAATCAAGCTAAAAATACGATATCGAAAAGACGCTGACATTTTAAAGATGTCAGCGTTTTTTATTGGTTGATAATTCTGTTACAGAAACAGAAAACAAATCGAAATCTGTAAAGACATAATTTCCATTTTCCCTAAATATTATCGTTCACTACAACCATCAATACAATAATACATCAACGTGAGCTAATACAATCCAAACTAAACATCATTATAGCTCAATTCTAATAAAAAAATCTGCTTCAACGTATTGTACTTAATTATATTTTTAATAACTTACAAATTGTTAAATAATTAATTTGTATATTTTATCAATTCATTTTAATAATAATATTTTTGATGAAATATATTTATGATATTTTTCAATAAAATAGTAACACATCCATAATTCCTCGTCACAAATTGCAAAAAGACAGTAGTATCCAGTCCCAAGTTAGTAGTAAAATAACTACCAACTAAGCTCAATACTACCAACTTCTTTTATTATCAAACCAAAAAATTCTAATTCTATGCGAACCTTAATTATTGGTTTTGGAGTATTTCTACTCTATGCCGTTCCTGCACGTTGGTATTACACCTGCAGTATTCGCAATCTTTGTGAAAATGATGCGAATAAGAAAGAAAAAGTCGCTGCTAATAATCTGAAGGAACTTCCGCCTCGTACTAAAGATCTATCCTTGATGGCTGAAGATTCTACCATTTTAGCGAATTTTGAGCAGTTTGGTTTCCAGCCAAATAGTGCAGAATTACAGCTAACGGATAATAATAAAGATTATCTAAAAGGCATCGCTGACTTCATGAAAGCAAATCCAGATGCTCGTTTGAATATTACCGGTTATTATTATGACAATGAAAAAAACAGTACCGGAATGTTTGATAATTTAGGTTTGGCTCGTGCTGCTGCAATTCGGGATTACTTAATAACGACTTATGATTTTGACGAAAGTCGATTTAAATTAGATTACGAATCAGTTTCCAAAGGTGCAAGTCCTTACCTTGATACGCCAGTTTCTTACGATATCACTTACAAAAAAGATAACCTGAAAGCGAGAGGTATAGAAGAAGAATTTGCGGAAGCTAGTTATACCTTTAATCGAATGACTTTTTCTGATATTAATTTCAATTCAGGATCGTCTAAATTCAATCCTTCCAACAACTTCATCACTTATGCAGATTCTGTCAAAATATATTTAGATAAGAATCCGGCTAAGAAATTGAAAATCATAGGACACACCGACAGTGATGGTACAAATGTCATAAATGACGGCTTAGGTTTTTCTCGTGCAACAAATGTAATTGTCTTTTTAAGAGATAAAACAGGAATTAACATTGAGGTAATGGCTGCGGAATCAAAAGGAGAACGTAAACCACTTGTTAAAAATAATACAGATGCGAATAAACGGAAAAATCGTCGTGTCGAAGTGATTATTGAGTAATATCAACCTGTGAATTATAAACTATAAATTATCGACCGTTTTAAGGTGTCGTGCTTATTTAGTTCATATTTTCAATTTAGAAATTAATAAAATTTTGAATATAAAATGTTAATCGCTGATATAAAATGAATTCAATTATTAGCCATTAATATTAACTATAAAAAGACCATGAATATTTTTTCAAATTTAACTTCTCCAGACTCCATATATATTTTCCTTTGGCTTTTAGGTGCTTTTATTCTCGGCTTGATTGTCGGTTGGTTCACTTGGGGAACTGCAAAACGTAGGTTAGAGGAAACCTTAGCAACTTTGAACGCAGAACATCTTGCTTTGAATGGAGAGTATGATACTGTGAAATTAGAATTAGCCGGAGTAAAAGCGGCTCACACAGAATTACAAGCTGATTATACTTGGAAAGCACAACGCTTACATGATATTGAGGCAGAGAAAGGTGATTTGCATACCGAAATTTATAGCTTAAAAGATAAGTTAAAAGCAGAAATAAAAGCAAAAACGACTTTGGAAAACCAAATGGAAGGTTTGAATGCTTCTTATAATGATGCAAAATCAGAAACGGAAGTATTGGAATTAAAAGTAAAGGATTTTGAAGCGGAATTAAAAGCTGCTGCAAAATCTAATACAAAACTTACCAATCAATTAGAAAAGTCAAAATTAGCTCACGGAAGTGATGCGGAAAGTACAGGCAGTGACTTGAAAAAGGCAAATGTAAAAATTGCCATTTTAGAAGGGAACGTGGAAGGATTAAAAGAGCAATTAGGATTGACGAAAGCCAATTTAGCAGATTGTCAAGCAGCACAAACTGGTTTATCAGCGGCAGCAATTATGACGGAAGCAGAGGGAGAAGAAAGTAGTGAAGAGGAAATGAGCATTAAAGACTCAAAAGCCGCAATTACAACCGCTTTGGGCGGAGCAATTGGAATGGCTTCCGCAGATGAAAAGGATGATTTGACTCAGATTAATGGAATCGGTGAATTCATCGAAGATAAATTAAATGATTTAGGTATTTATAAATTTGAACAAATTAGCAATTTCGATGATGCGATGATTGCAAACCTTACTCGTGCGATTGAATTCTTCCCCGGCAGAATCGAACGTGATGAATGGGTTCCTCAAGCGAAAGAGTTATCCAGCGGAAATTCTGTTTCATCTTCGATTTTGGAAGATTTGGAGGAAGAAGATGAAATCATTGAAGTAGAAGGTGCGCCAACTGTTAAGAAAGTAGATGTTGAAGCGGCGAAGGAAATTGTGAAAAGTAAAATCGGCTCAACGATTCCAATAGCAACAGCTGATGAAAAAGATGACTTGAAACTCATTAGCGGTGTTGGACCTTTAATTGAGGATAAATTGAATGATTTAGGTCTTTTCACTTATGAACAAATTAGTCTCTTCGATTCTGAATTAGAAAATCGAGTTACCGATGCAATTGAGTTTTTTCCAGGTAGAATCAAACGTGATGGATGGGTCAAACAAGCGAAAGAATTATTAAAACAAAAGAAAGCTGATATTGCTTCAGTTCAATTGAAGGCAATGATTGGTGGAAAAATTTCCGCAGCAACGGCTGACGAAAAAGATGATTTGAAAGTCATTAGCGGCGTTGGACCTTTCATTGAAGAGAAGATAAATCGCTTGGGAATTTATAGCTATAAGCAAATTAGCGAGTTCGATGAAGAAATCATCAAATTGGTAACGGATGCGATTATGTTTTTCCCAGGTAGAATTGTACGTGATGGCTGGGTTGCTCAAGCGGCAGAATTACACACAACGAAATAATTCGTAGATACGCACAAACGTGCCTATTTTTTCGGAATAATACCAAAGAGGCATAGCTTTCGAGCTATGCCTCTTTTTATTGATAATGAAATTTATAAAAAACCGTCTATAATTTAATATCGCACACACACATTTTTAATTCTTGTAAAAAATTTCAAATCTTCAAAACCACCTTTTGTTCCAATTCCCGACCGTTTCACACCTGCATAAGGCGTTCTCAAATCTCTTTCGAGCCAAGAATTTATCCAAACCATTCCTACCTCCAATTGTTCCGCTACTCGATGTGCTTTACTGATATCTCTCGTCCAAATCGTAGCCGATAATCCAAAAGGCGTCGCATCATTATATTCTACCGCTTCCGCTTCCGTATCAAATGGAATCAAGGTTACCACTGGTCCAAAAATTTCTTCTTGATTTGTTCTTGCCGTTGGCTCAAGATTTTCGATAACCGTTGGTTTCATAAAAAAGCCTTTTTCAAACTTTCCTGTCAATTCCAAAGGTTCGCCGCCACAAAGAACCGTTCCACCTTCCATCATAGCCAAAGCAATATAACTTTTGACCTTTTCCAAGTGCAATTCGGAAATTAAAGGTCCAATATTCGTCACGACAGAAAGTGGATTACCGACTTTCATAAATCGAGTTCGCTTTACGAATTCTTCTCTGAATTGTTCATAAATCGAACGTTGTACCAAAATCCTAGACGTGCTTACACTTTTCTGACCTTGATGATAAAAAGCAGATTGTAACACCCCGAATATTGTTTTTTCAAAATCACAATCTTCAAAAACAATCGCTGCATTTTTTCCACTCATTTCCAATAAAACCTTTTTCATTCCCTTTGCTGCCGTCAGTGCAATCGCTTCACCCGTCTTACTTCCACCTGTGAATGAAATCGCTTTCACTTTTGGATGTTCCAAAATCTGTCGCCCGGTTTTTTCACCATCGCCATGAATGATATTCAGGACACCAGGCGGTAAACCTGCTTCCATACAGGCTTTAGAAAACATATAAATTGTCATTGGAGCTAACTCTGAAGGTTTGGCAATTACACAATTTCCTGTCGCTAAAGCCGGTGCAATTTTCCATGTAAAAAACTGAATTGGAGAATTCCAAGGTGTCATACAAGCTACAACTCCAATTGGTTGATTCAAGGTATAATTGATGGACTCCCCTTCTTTGGTGAAGGCTTCTGATGAAAAATGCGTTACCGCATTTGCAAAAAACCGAAGGTTGGAATAGGTTTTTGGAATATCTAAAGTCCGACTTTGTGTGATTGATTTTCCAGTATCAATACTATCTGCTAAGGCAAACGCTTCTGCATTTTGCTCTAAAATGTCTGCGATTCGACTCAAAATTCGATACCGTTTTTTTACACCACAAGTTGACCAATCTTTAAAAGCTGCCGTTGCCGCTTCCATTGCTCGCTCAATATCTTCTGTATTAGAATCGGGGATAAAAGAATAAACATCACCAGTAGCAGGATTTTTATTCTCTAAATACTCACCTGAAAAAGGCGGAACAAGCTGACCATTAACGTAATTTTTTAGATATTTATCGGTTTTCATACAGTGGATACTTATTGCCAGTTTCTGAATACTGACTTCTTATGATTATTTAAAGGTGTATTCAAAAACCAAAAAATTATTTAGTTTTGCATTCAAAATCAGTTGTAACGATAAAATCTAAAAACCAAGACTTTACGTCGTACTGAACTTATTTCAACATCTCGCCAATATAAAAACTCCATTGTATTGAAGATTAGTTCTGTTACCTGAGGAAAATACTGAAATAAGTTCAGCGTAGCAGTTTTTATTTACTTTTGGATTCGTACTTTAACTTTAAATCCTCATCAAAATAACAAAAACAAAATATGGAAACGGTCAAAACAACGCAATATAAAAAAGGAAAGTGGTCACAATTTTTAAAAATGTTAGGTCCAGGACTATTATTCGCAGGTTCTGCTGTCGGTGTTTCGCATTTGATTCAAGCAACACAAGCTGGAGCAAACTATGGTTATGGCTTACTTTGGCTCGTTATCTTGATTCATTTTGTCAAATATCCATTCTTTGAATTTGGACCTCGATATGCCGCTTCTACTGGCGAGGATTTAATTACCGGTTACAAAAAAATTGGACGCTGGTTTTTGATTTTATTCTCCATTGTTACCGTTTTGACGATGTTTATCATTCAAGCCGTCGTGACGGTTGTCACCGCAAGTTTGGCCGTAAATATCTTTGGTGTTTTTGAAAGTCCAATCATTTGGGCAGGGATTTTATTGGTCATCTGCACCGTGATTTTGATAATTGGAAAGTATAAATTATTGGATAATTTAATCAAAATCGTGATTATCGTTTTAACAGTTTCTACACTTTTGGCCGTGATTTTGGCTTACACCAATAATAATATTTCCGCTCCGCCCATAACTTTTGAATTACCAATTCAAGGAGCAGGTTTAGTATTTTTGATTGCCTTAATGGGTTGGATGCCTGCACCCTTGGACTTATCGGTTTGGCATTCTATCTGGACCACTGAAAAACAGAAAGCAACCAACGAAGATTTTAATTTAAACTATTCCTTAAAAGATTTTAGAATCGGATACTTTGGAACAATCGTTTTAGCCGTATTTTTCCTTTCGCTCGGAGCATTAATCATGTTCAACTCCGGTGAAGAGTTCTCACCTTCTGGTGCTAAATTCGCTGCACAATTGATCAATATGTACGTCACCGCTTTAGGAGATTGGGCGAAATGGCTGATTGCGATTGCAGCGTTCACAACGATGTTTAGTACAACTTTAACTTGCTTAGATGCGTTACCTCGTGTGATGTCCCGAGCAACGACATTGCTGCAAGACAAAGAGGAAGAGCCAAAATCTTATTATTGGATTTGGATAATTTTATTAATTATCGGAGCAATGATCATTTTAATATTCTTCATGCAATCTATGAAGCAATTAGTTTTGGTGGCCACGATTTTATCCTTTTTGACCACACCGTTTTTTGCGATTGCAAATTATGCTTTAATCACTGGAAAAAATGTTCCTGATTATGCCAAACCAAATCGAGCTTTAAGGATTTGGGCGTTATTGGGAATCGTGTTTTTAATTGGATTTAGTTTGCTTTATGTATTCACAATGCTTTTGTAAATTGATAATAACTGAATTAAACCGTGTCCGTTCTCAAAGTGGATTCCGTTTTGCAATGAGCTTTAGTTCTAGTTATTTTTATGATTGTTCTGCATATTCATCGTATTAGTTTAAGAATATCAATTTTATTGATAAATAGAAGTTTTATTTATACAAAAGATTAGTTTTGCGGAACATTACAAAGTGAATATTAAATAGTAAAATACGATGAATAATGTCTGATGAAAACAAAAATATTCAGATTTATGGAATGTTTGCCATTTTTAACTGAAATTTTTATCCAACGATTTGGAGCGAGCTATTTTACTATTACTACTTAAAGGACATAAATATGGACAATAATTTAAAGAATGAAAATCCGAAAGATGAGTCTTCCGACAATTCAAATAAGGATTCTGAAAGTACGGAGAACGAAGAGAAGATAGGAGAACCCGAAATACCTTCGGAAGAAGAAATTCGTTATAAAGATTTTTATGTTCGCTTACGAGGGAGAATTAATAAACAATTAAAAGACAGTTACAATACCGATTCACCAATTAATAAAGTCATAAACTTAACGGCACTCCTCCCTGACTTGCTACATTTGAATATTAAATTATTATTCGATGGAAATGTAAGTGCAGAAAAAAAAGGGGCGATTTTAGGTGCAATTATTTATGTGATTTCACCAATTGATTTAATTCCAGATATTTTGCCAGCTTTCGGTTGGTTGGATGATTTGATTGTAATTACGATTGGTTTGAATGCTCTTTTTGATGATGAAAAAGATGAATATATCCGAAAAGCAGTGAACAGATATTGGGCAGGAGAAGATTCCGTTTTTGATGCCACAAAACATATTGTAGATATATTGGATAATGCGGTAGAATTTTTACCTCGAAAAGTATTGAAGATTATCAAAGATTTACTGCGAGGGAAATAATTGACAATCAGAAAATCCCTAACGGAGTGACAATATTAGTACATAATAATGTCAGATGAACGAGGTGAATCATGTAATATTCACCGTTCCAATCAAACCGTATCGAGTTTAAAAATCGATACGGTTTTTGTGCGAGCCAACTAAGTGTTTAAATTTTAACAAATTGTTATTTTTGTAAAAATATTAGATTGACATTAATAATATTCTATAAAAATCTATCATTTATTAAATATTAATGCAGTAATTTTGCCGATATAGAAATAAGTATAGCTAGTTGTATTAGATATTATATTAATCAATTAGCCGGTAACGATTATTTTAATAATTAGCAAATAAAAAAAATGAGAGTAGCAGTTGTTGGTGTTACAGGCTTAGTCGGTCGAGTAATGCGTCAAGTTTTGGAAGAAAGGAATTTTGAAATTACAGAATTTTTACCAGTTGCTTCGGCACGTTCTGTTGGAAAAGAGGTTGAATTTAATGGCAAACAATACAAAGTAATCAGCATGGAAGATGCGATTGCTGCTAAACCTGATATTGCAATTTTCTCTGCTGGAGGTGGAATATCCTTAGAGTTCGCACCAAAATTTGCAGAAGTAGGGACGACCGTGATTGATAATTCTTCTGCTTGGCGAATGGACGATTCTAAGCGTTTAGTTGTGCCAGAAGTTAATGCAGATGTGTTGACTATAAATGATAAAATCATTGCAAATCCGAACTGCTCAACGATTCAAATGGTCGTTGCCTTAGCTCCTTTGCATGAAAAATATAAAATCAACCGTTTAGTTATTTCTACTTACCAATCATTCACGGGAACTGGTGCAGATGCTGTCGCACAGTACGAATCAGAACGTGACGGAACGGAATTAGACGATGCTAAAAAGCCGTATCCTTATCCAATTTTTGAAAATTGTATTCCTCATTGTGATGTTTTCTTAGAAAACGGTTATACGAAAGAGGAAATGAAATTAGTGAAGGAAACTCGCAAAATCCTAGGCGACGATACAATTAGAATTACGGCAACCGCTGTTCGTGTGCCCGTTCATGGTGGACATTCTGAAAGTGTCAATATTGAATTTGAGAATGATTTTGATTTAGCGGAAGTTCGGGAAATTTTCGCAAATGCACCAGGCATTATTTTAGCGGATAATCCTGCAAAAAATGAATATCCGATGCCCTTATTTGCAAAAAATAGAGATGAAGTGTTTGTGGGTCGATTACGCCGTGATGAATCGAATCCAAATTCCTTGAATCTTTGGTGTGTTGCTGATAATTTGAGAAAAGGTGCTGCGACAAATGCCGTACAGATTGCAGAGTATTTAAAAGAAAATGAGTTGGTGTAGGCGTTAGAGTGTATAAATAATCGTCCTAATACTTTTAAAAGTAATAGGACGATTATCTAAAATCTAACGTCTATTATCTACAATTTCAAAAAATCTAATTCAAAGACGGATTTCCATAAACCGACCTCAACTTTTTTAATAATCGCAATAATTTATAATTCATTTTCTGATTGACATGGAAATATTGACCATTGACATTAATCCAATCTTGCTCTTTTCGAATATCATATAATTCTTCAAAATAAAAACGACTCGGATTATTGAAGAAAGCTTTCCAGTAAATGCCTTTATTCGTAATCGCATAGCCTTCCTTACATGAACCAAAAACAGTTTGATCACTAATTACCAGTGGCAACTCCGATTGCGTAGCAAAAAGAAATGATTTCCACGCATTTTTTAATTTTGGAACTGGCATTGTTAAAAAATTAGTGAAATATTTTTCATCATTCGGATCAATTTCCAGATAACCAAAAATCATTTTTTCAACATTTAAGTCTTCTTTACTCACTAATTCCCAACGAGTTACATCTGGCGGCTGCCATTCATTTAGTTCTTGTGTATGTGACGCTGTAAAGCGATTTAGAATCGTTTCGAAAGTATCGTCAATTAATATATCAACTTGATAATCAATATCGTTTGGATATAAATACGGAATACGTTGCAGATCTCGAATCAACTGTTTTTCTCGCTGACTGAAATAAAAATTAAAACCCGAATCATAAAATAATTGAACATATTCAGCATATTTTTTCTCCTCACTAATTTCATTTACAACATTTCTCAATGCCTGAAAAAAGTACGTTTTTATAGATTCTTCTAATTCCAATTCGTCCGATAAATTCACTTCAAAAATAGGTTTGTAAACGTAAGTTGTCTTATCTTCTTTCTTATCTTTTACCTTTTCATCCGCTTTGATCTCCTCTTTTCGATGCTCGTTTTTCTCCTCTTGATATTCGTAATTTGAACCCTTATTACCTTTACGTAATGCTTCGCCACATCCAATACAAAAAGCAGAATTAAAGGGATTCAAAGTGCTACAAGCTTGACATGCCTCCATTTTTAACACAACGGCCTCTCCGCAACTGTGACAAAATTTTGCATTTTTCAATAATTTAGAACCACAATGCTGACAATTCATTATTTAGAGGTTTAAAGGTTTTGAGGTATTTTGTCTTAAAGATATTTTAGTGTGGTTATTTAACATACCTCACTAAAACACCCCAAATTTTAAAAATACCTTGATACTAAATTCGCCTATAAGTTTACAAAAAAAACAAAAGGGTTTTAATTGGCACTTAATATACAACAAAAAGTTGTTTTTCAAATAGATCTCACTATTTTTAAACAAGGATAATAAAGTTTTGTTATTCAGTCAAACTATATTGTTCGTAACAATGCAAACAGGTAATTAGATACTAATTGCCAATTATAATTTTCTAAAAACATGAGCGATTATCAACAGTTCGATCCTTATCAGAAAAGTGATTATAAAAACTTACGATTACATCCTTTTAAGATATATTTAACGCTACTTTTGGCAGGTGTAACAATGTTATTCCTTGGTATGACAGCCTCATACGTTTACCAACGAGTCGTTATGAGTATAGAGCCAATTGCTTTGCCGCTAACCTTTGCATTAAATACTGGTTTTTTGTTAGCGAGTAGTTGGACATTTTTGCAAGCCAAAAAATCATATTTAGCCGATAATACAGACGCTTATAAGCGTTTTCTATTTTTGACGCTAATGCTAACAGTTTGTTTCATCGTTGGACAAGGTTGGGCTTGGCTCGATATGAGTTCCAAAAACTTAATACCAAGTACTGGTCCGGCTGTCGGTTATATTTATGCGATTGCGATTTTACATTTAATTCACGTTTTCGCAGGTTTACCGTTTTTTATTATGTTTTTGCATACCGCATTCAAGCGAATGAAAGAACCGGTCAGCGTTCTAATTTACTTTTCAGATCCAGAAAAAAAGCTAAAATTGCGATTATTAGAAGTTTATTGGCATTATTTAGATGCACTCTGGCTAATTTTGGTCTTATTTTTTACATTCAACTATTTGATTCAATTCTAAATATTTCATTATCAGAGTGTTCAATAATAAAGTAATTATAAGAAAATAAGAATCGCTCTTTTATATGAACACTCTTTTAACTCCTCCCTTAAAAGGGAGGAAATGCTGACTAGAAAACTCCATTTTATCAAGATCAAAGTCTATTGTTTGGTTCCTTTCTCCTTTTAAAGGAAGGGCTGAAAAAGTATGGAATCGTAGAACGATTTTCCTGTAATTGCCATAAATTCAGCCACGAAACGATATCTTTGTGATTAATAAATCTTATCTTTGTGGTCATTTTTGAAAGGAGATAGAATCTCAAAATCTAATAAATCATAGGATGCTAAAAATTAATGTAAAAATTCAGTTTATCGTAATGGCCGTTTGCCTTGTATTATTCATTATCCTACAAGCGACGGTAGGAATTGGATTCGCATTCATTCCATTATTAATACTGATTGGTTTCGTAGTTGCTTATATTTTATTCGGTACAATCGCTTCGACAAGTGAAATTCTGAATACCGGAGATTTCGAAAGAGCCGACAAAAATTTACACTTAACTTTTAGAATGGGTTGGTTATTGAAATATTACAGAGGCTATTATTTGCAACTGAAAGGTTTTATTGAAATCCAGAAAAAGAATATAGAAGTTGGTGAAGATTATTTGATGCAAGCGCGTGAAATGGGTTTGCCGACCAATACAGATAAAGCGACCGTTGCCTTGCAATTAGCGAGTTTGAGTTTCAATAAGCGTAACTTTCAAAAAGCAAGTGCCTACATTCGTGAAATCAAAGCTTTGGATGTCAAAGAAAGAGCGATTTTGGATCAAGTTTCACAAATGGAGAAAGCAATAAGAGCAAAACCAAGCATGGGACAAATCATGGCAATGCAAGGAATGAAAGGTGCGAGAGGAAAAATGAGTAGTATGCAGCAGCAAGAACAAAATCCGAAAGTAAAAAAGAACAACCGTAAACCTTCTTCAAAACGTAAGAAACGTAAGTAAGTAGTTGGTAATTCTCAATTGATAGTCCGTAATTTTTTTTACGCAAAAAGACGATTTAGCAAAGCTAAATCGTCTTTTTTATTTCATACAACTAGTTGAAATCCCTACCTTTTAATCGTTCCAAAGCTTCCTGAAACTTTTCAACTGTGCCACAAAGTGAAATCCGAATATAACGCTCGCCAGTCGTTCCAAAAATAAAACCCGGCGTAATAAATACGTTAGCATCATAAAGTATTTTATCTAACCAATTTTCAACCTCATCTACGGCATCTGGAACTTTCGCCCAAACGAATAGGCCAACAGCATTTTTATCATATTTTGCACCTAATAAATCCATGATTTCCCAAGCATATTCTCGACGTTTTTCATAGATACGGTTTTGATTTTTGTACCAGCTTTCGTCTAAATTCAATGCTTTTGCTGCCGCAATTTGAACTGGCAAAAACATGCCTGAATCCATATTCGATTTAAATCTCAAAATATGCTGCAATAAATCTGCACGACCGAATAGCCCGCCTACTCGCCAACCAGCCATATTATGCGATTTGCTCAGTGAATTTAATTCCAAAGCACAATCTTTCGCACCATCAATTGATAGAATACTTTTCGGATTATTATTCAATACAAAACTATATGGATTATCATTGACAATCAGAATATCATGCGTTTTTGCGAAAGCGATTAATTGTTCAAAAAAAGCAATCGAAGCGTCCGCTCCAGTTGGCATATTTGGATAATTCACCCACATTATTTTGACTTTCGTCAAATCTTGTTCAGCGATTTCTTCCAAGTTTGGTTGCCAATTATTATTCGCCTCCAAATTATAAAAAATTGGAGTCGCTCCCGTTAATTCCGAAACCGCTTTATAAGCAGGATAACCAGGATTCGGAACAAGGACTTCATCCCCTTTTTCCAAAAATGTCATCGCAATATGCATAA
>CAWVWD010000038.1:0-15503 GCA_963933585.1 uncultured Saprospiraceae bacterium | reverse complement strand
TTTGTCCGATATAAATACGCTTTAGCGTTTCATAACTCGAAAGTTATCGTAGTCATCAGGGGGTCAAAAAGTAATTTTGAAAAAAAAATTCTAACCTGCCCAACCTTTTTATTTTCCTTTCCGTGTATTGGGTCGAGCGACAAATAAGAAATAGCTATTCGATATCAAACCGTTCACATTAAAACCGAAATTAAAGTGCAAATGCAAATCAAAATGCAAATGCAAGTAGAAAAAATTAACAAATACATTAAAACCATTTGACCTGTTCAAAATTAATCTTTTGGGCAGGTTTCAAAAAATTGATTAGAATGAAAAAAATATTATTCACACTGAGTTTATTGTGTGCTGTATTCATGGTTTCCGCTCAAGGAATTAGTCTTTCTGGTACAGTTACAAATACGAATGGAACGGGTGTTCCAAATGTACAGGTCGTTATTTCAAATCCAATGTCAGGCGTTGCATTACCAGTAGGTTGGTCCACAACGGATAATAATGGAAATTATAATTGGATTGATACTGTTGGTGGTTTTCAAACTGGATCAGTAGGAACAGCAATGGTTGAGATTATTGATTGCAATGGAATTTCAGTTAATCAAATATTACCTTTTACGCCAAATGCATTTTTATTAACGGCTAACTTTATTTATTGCTCAAATGGTAGTGGGAGCGGCAGCTGCAATGTTTCTGCTGGTTACACGACTAATATAAATAATCCTTTGTCAATACAGTTTTCAGGTGTGCCATATGGTGGAACAGGTCCTTATACATTTGTTTGGGATTTCGGAGATAGTAGCACTTCTACGTTACAATCACCGACACATGTTTACGCACAGAATGGTCAATATGTAGCCTGTTTAACGGCTACTGATGCAAATGGATGTATTGCAACAGATTGTCAAGTCATTGGTATAACACCGAATACACTTTGTACAACATCATTCATAGTTAGTCCGAGTTTAAATGTCACGAATGGATATACTTTTGTTCCGGTTATTGTCAATAATTTAAATTATATATATTTATGGGATTTGGGCGATGGTTCAGCTGATTCAACATCTACACCTTTCCATATTTACTCACAAGTGGGTACTTATTTAGTATGTTTGACACAAATAGATTTAACGACAGGTTGTATTGCGACAGCTTCTGATACATTAGTAGTTGTAGGGGGATCATCACCTTGTCAAGCATTTATTAGTCATAATAATACGCCTGGTTCATTAACGGTTGACTTCTTTGGTAGTTCAAATTCAGTTAATAGTCCGGTGACTTACGCTTGGAATTTTGGTGATGGAAGTACATCAACGCTACAAAATCCAACATATACTTATAATACAATAGCGACTGGTCCTGTAGGTTACACGATAACTTTAACGACAACGGATGCAACTGGTTGTATTGCAGTAACGACAGAAAATGTAATTGTATTTCTAGGAAGCCCTTCTGGTCAAATCAGTGGTTCCTTACGGAAAGACACTTTGAACTTTACACCAGCAGATGGTTTGGTTTATTTGATTGAGTATGATTCTTTGAATGGTGGAACATTAACAGCAGTTGATACGGTTCAAACACAACAAGGATTCTTTGATTTCCAAAATGTACCAATGGGATTATATTTGGTAAAAGCAGCTTTATTACCAACTGATCCTGATTATACAAATTACTTACCGACTTACTTTATCCAGTCATTAAATTGGGGAAATGCGCAGTATGTAGGTCCGGCACCATTTGGTTTATCAGCATTTATTGATATTCAATTAGTAGCAGGAAATAATCCTGGTGGAGCCGGTTTCATCGGTGGTTTGGTTTTAAATGGAGCAGGCCGTCCAGTAACTGGTGAGGTAACATTGGTAGAAGATGTGACGGATTTAGAACCAATGGAAGGTGTTTCTGTCTTATTATTAGATGCTAATAACAATGCGGTCACACATGCGGTTACTGCAGCTGACGGTTCTTATAGCTTTAGTAATATCGCAATGGGAACTTATAACGTTCACGTAGAAGAAGTTGGAAAAGTCACTTTTGATGCAACGGTAACAATTGATGCGGCCAACATGAGTCACACTGCAGTTCACTTCACGGTACATGAAAACATGGTGACTTTGACAGGTGTTTATGAGGTTGCAAATGTGGAAAGCTTCCAAGTATTCCCTAATCCTGTAAGTAATACTGCAAATGTTCAAATCCAATTGAATGAATCAATGGACGCTACATTAACGGTAACGAACTTGATGGGACAAACTATGATTAATCAAAATAGGAGATTGAACGCAGGTGATAATACTTTTGGAGTAGAGATGAATGATTTACCATCAGGGTTATATTTATTAAGTGTAAAGTCTGATTCTGATATCATTACTTACAAAATTCAAAAACAGTAAGATAATTATTGATTGATAAAATTAGTTATCGAAGGCTGATTATATAATCAGCTTTCGATTTTTATACACTTGGATTGTTGAAAATCATTAGTTCTTAGGAAATTAAAAATATAGGAATTTTGAAATGAACTTTGAAATCTGTTGAAATTTAATATAATGATTAATATTTAATTACTATAATGCAGGTTATTAAGGGATTATAAAGTTGATTTTAAAATAATATTTTATATTTTTATAATTTCTAATTTGGGTGAACAAACAAAGTGAATGAATATTGATGCGACATTATTACAAGCCTGTCGGCAGAATAACCGAAAAGCACAAGCACAACTTTATAAAAGTTGTTTCGGGCTTCTAATGTCTGTATGTATTCGTTACAAGAATGATGAATCGGAAGCAAGAGCCGTTTTGAATCAAGGATTCCTGAAGATTTTAACTAATTTAGAAAAGTATGATCCTAAAATACCATTTGAAGCATGGATTCGGCGAATAATGATTAATACGGTTATTGATGAATTTAGGAAATACAAAAAAGAAAAAGAACGAACGCAGTATACGGATTTTTCAGCGACAGATACTTTTGACGACCGAGTAGATTACAATACAGCAGATCAAATGTTCGACGCAGCAGATGTGGAATATCTCATAAAGAAATTACCCCCGATAACACAAAAGGTTTTTAACCTCTACATCGTTGATGGATATCCACATAAGGAAATAGGCACAATACTAGATATGACAGAAGGAACTTCAAAATGGCATTTATCTTCTGCACGAAAAAGATTAAGAGTAATGCTGAAAGAAGCTATGGAACAAGAAAACGTGAGGCGATAGAAAAAATTTGTAGCATAAAAAAAGCTACAAAAGGGCAAAATAATCAACACACGGTAGTGCCCTATGAATAAGAGTAGAGATTATGGCAATGCTGTGTGAACGATAATTAAATATGGAAAATAACCAACATAAAGATTTTGATAACTTTTTTGAAAACAAACTGAACGATCGACAGTTCGAGTTTCAGGATGATTTTTGGGATGAAATGGAAACATTGCTACCCAAAAATGATACTGATGTGGCAACTGCAGGAAATTCTCGTCGCAGATTTGTTTGGGGAATTTTATGGCTATGCTTGATTGGATTTACAGGTTGGTTGGTTTATCCAAAAGAAAAAACTGATAATTCAATTACTAATGTTCATTTGGATTTTAATGATAATGATAATTTTAATGAAGAAATTTCAAATGCAACTCTAAATATAAATTCAAGTACAATTCTAAATGTAAACTCGAATTCAGAAAGTAGTAGAAAAGATATTGAGAATGGTACACTTGTAAAGGATGGAAAAGAAAATTTAAGTTCAGGTAAGAATTTTAAGTCACCTACAAACGTAAAACCAAACGGAAATCCTAATTTGAGTAAAAACATTAGGGTAGAATTTGAGCAAGGAGACTTGACTACAAAAGGGAAAGTAGGGGAGGAGGAGTTAAATTCATCCCGAGGGTTTGGGATAAATAATAATTTGAATGGTGGAAATGACCAATATGCTTCACCGAGTTTGCCGAAAATATTTGGTAACAATAAAAGTAAAAACGGTTTTGAAAATAATATTAATAAAATAGGTAAAGAAGATGCTTCAAAACTTAAACTATTAATGACGAAACCAATGGCTTTGGATGAAAAAATATTGAAACGAAATATTAGACAAACAGAACCTAATTGTGATGGTTGTCCGCTTCGACCGAGTTTTCATAGTTTGAAAATTGGTTTGAGTACAGGACTAAGCGTTTCTCAAGGTTTCAAAAATTCGGCGGATTTCACTGCAAAACCTTCCTTTGATCCGACGATTGGATTGCGTTTATCTTATTTACATTCTCCGATTTCAGACTGGTCAATTAATACGGAAATTTTGTATTGGTCAAGAAGTAGTTTAAATGCTCAAATCGGTTATGATTTAATCACTTACGGTTTTGGTGTAACGACGGTTTCGAAAACAATTAATATTGAAGAATTGTATTATATCACGGTTCCGGTTTATGCGGTCTATAAAAAAGATAAACATCAATTTATGGGCGGATTTTCAGCGAATTACTTATTGAATGCGCACAGTACAACACAAGGAATAGCGACTGCGATGAATTATAATGCGATAGAATTAAGGGATGAACCGTCGACTCAACAATGGGGCTATACGAAAGCGTTCAATCGCTTAGATATTGGCTTATCGCTCGGTTACGATTATCAAGTGGCGAAGGGGTGGAAAATTGGAACTAGAATAAATTACGGATTAACGGATGTTGCAAAAGATGATGTTTTTGGACGAAAATCTTTCGATAATAATTTGAATATCAAAGTTCTATTGACTTGTGATTTGAAAGAATTGAGCTTTTAAGAAAGGTAGGAAGGTTCAAAGGCTTAAAAGTATACCTTTACACCGAATACAAGCACCTTAAAAAAAAAACATGAAAAGGAATGTTAAGACGATTTCAGAAATATTATTACCTGCTATTTAGTTTCTTAGTTATAGCAAGCTGTTCGCCGGATTTGGATATTCCTGAAACTATTGAAGGTGATGTTGTCTTTCAGGTCTCAGCGATGATTGACGGCGAAGCAATTACGTTGGCAGCAGGAAAAGCAAATCATTATATGTTTACAGATTATGAAGTAGATAGTAATGGAGTGTCGTTATTTCAAGGAATATTGGGTGAAGTCGGTTGTGAAAACTGTCCGAATTCGTTGGGTTTCGAATTTGCGCAAGCAAGTGGAAATACGGTTCTTGATGATTTATTTTCCACAATAAATCAACCAATGATTGCTTATCGAAATGCTTTAACTCCAATGGAAATCACTGGTTACAATACTGATTTTGAAATTGATTTGGAAGGAACGGCTCCTTTTAGTTTAGTTTGGGATTTCGGTGACGGAACACCTCTATATCCTAGTCTTGGAACATTTCAATATGAATATGCAGAATCTGGAGTATACAATGTTTGTGTCGAGATAATGGACGCAGCAGGTTGTCAAAGTATAATTTGTAGAACAGTTTCGACTGACAATTCGATGAATTGTAGTATTAATTTTTCGGTTTATCATGTCAACGGACTGAACTATCATTTTTATCCATATTCGGCAGGCGTTCCGCCATTTAATTATCAATGGAATATTCAAGATAGTGTTTCGCCACAGAATGTAGCTTTAGCTTCACCGACCATTTTGATGAACCAAATTGGTATAATGCCAATCGAAGTAAGCATGACAGATGGCAATAATTGTAGTAGTTCGATTATGCAATTAGTAGATTTTAATAATCCGGATGCGATTTGTTTGAATCACTTTGATTATCACGCGGAACCAATATTTACACCAGGAACCGCACAAGATTATTCTTCGACTTTTGCTATAAAATATATTAATGAAAATGGTGTAACTTATTCGTCTGCTTTAGGTGAACAACCAACCTTTTCATTCCTTAATATTCTGGAAACGGAAGATTTCTTTATGAATGACAATAATCAACCAACAAAAAAAATCACGATGGAAATGGCTTGTCGTCTTTTTGATATGGATGGAGATTATGTGGATTTGAAAGACGGTTCTGGAACGATTGCGGTTGCTTATCAAGACTAATTTTTTGAACTTTTTAATATTAAGCATTAAAAAAAGTGTCATTTTGCCTATGTGCAGAATGACACTTTTTTAGTTTTATAAACAATGAAGCCTTATCTTTATGATTCGATTCACCGCAGAGTTAAAGGCGTTTCTCAGCGTTTTCGGATTGCTCTGCAATCTAAAAAAACAATTTGAACGAAGAGAAAATAAAAAACTCTCAGAAATTCCTTTAACTCTGCGGTGAAAACCAAAAACTATGTTAATAAAGACGAAAGGCATTGTGGTTAGAACGGTCAAATACTCGGAGACGAGTTTAATTTGTGATGTATATACCGAAAAATTGGGCTTACAAACATATATTGTTTCGGGTGTTCGGAAGAAGAATGCGAAGATTGGAGCGAGTTTGCTGCAAGTGATGTCGTTATTGGATATCGTGGCGTATCATCAACCGAATAAGGAGATGAACCGAACGAAAGAAATAAAACCAGCTTACGTTTATTCTGAAATTCCATTCGAATTACATAAAAGTGCAGTCGGTTTATTCATGGCAGAATTGATTCAAAAAACGATTAAAGAATCCGAACCGAATCAAGAATTATTTGATTTTATTTGGAATACTTTTCAATATTTAGACTTAACGAAAGCATCTGTTGCGAATTTGCATGTGACATTTATGGTGCAATTGGCGAATTACTTGGGTTTTATGCCGGGCGGAGATTATGAAGCAAAAACGTCTTTTTTTGATTTGAAAGAAGGGATTTATACGGTGGAAGAACCGTTACACACTTACACGTTGAGTTATAATGAAAGTGATTTGTTACATCAATTTAGCAAAATAAAAATAACCGATTCTCACGAAATTCCTTTGACTCGACTTATTCGCCAAAAATTACTACATCGCCTCATTCAGTTTTATCAACAGCATATTGATAGTTTCAAAACCTTAAATTCCCACGAGATTTTTAAGGAAGTCTTTTAGTGATTCACCACGGATTTAAAAGCGTTTCGCAGCATTTTCTTGTTTCACTTTGTTCAATTTTTCTAATTGTGAAGCAATCAAAGTAAAACTCCGAGAAACTCTTTCAACTCTGTGGTGAACCAAATTTTTTTTATGGAAATTTTCAAGAATCTTAAAGTGATTGAGTTAGCGAGTGTTTTGGCCGGTCCCGCCGTCGGAATGTTTTTTGTTGAATTAGGAGCGGAAGTTATCAAAATCGAGAACGCAACGACAAACGGTGACGTTACCCGAAAGTGGAAATTACCGACCGAAAATCCAAATGCTTCGCAATCCGCTTATTATTCAGCTGTGAATTGGCAAAAGGAAGTCATTTTTGGGGACTTAACAACGGAAATCGACCAAAATAGAATCCATAACCTTATCAAAACATCGGATATTGTTATTTCTAATTTCAATAAAAAATCAGCTCAAAAACTCCGAATGGATTACGAAACGCTGAAAGCGATAAATCCAAAATTGATTTTTGCACAGTTGACGGCTTTTGGTGAAAATGATGATACGCCTGCGTTTGACGTGGTTTTGCAAGCCGAAGCTGGATTTCTTTACATGACTGGCGAGCCCGATAGAGAACCGGTAAAAATGCCTGTGGCGTTGATTGATTTGTTGGCGGCACATCAGTTGAAAGAAGGTGTTTTGGTGGCGATGTTGCAGCGAGAACGAACTGGCGAAGGTTCGTATGTCACGGTTTCTTTGGTGGATGCTGCCATTGCTTCTTTGGCGAATCAAGCGACGAATTGGTTGATGGGCAATCATATTCCGCAGCGAATGGGAACGATGCACCCAAATATTGCTCCTTATGGCGATGTATTTTATACTTCGGATGATAAACCGATTGTGTTGGCGGTCGGAACAGAACGACAGTTTAGGAATTTGTGTTCGGTTTTGAACCTTTCGGAATTAATTAAAAATAAACAGTTTAAGACAAATATGGTTCGTGTTCAGAATCGGGAATCGTTGAAAAATATTTTGGCGAAAGCCATTAAAAAATATGAAAGAACGGACATTTTAAATTTATTAAAAATCAAAAAAGTACCGGTCGGAAGTATTCGAAATATGAAGGAAGTTTTTGAGTTGGAAGCTGCAAAACGGATGATTTTACGGGAAACATTAGAAGATGGAACGGTGACGGAACGGGTGCGAACGGTGGTTTTTGATTTGAAAAGTAGCACGGATTAAAATGGACTTGCACGGATTTTTTCTGTTATCATAAACTTGATTTATAATTGCCGAATTCAAACTTGTTTTTGTAGAAATAATCCGTTAGATTTTAATAAAAAAGTAGCTATTTCGATTTTCTTAATTCTTAAAATGTATAAACTTGAATATTAAAGAAGAATTATTTTTCGTCTTTTTATCTTAATTATTGATTTCGATTGGATTTATTACGACTTGGTTATTTTTGTATAAATGGTTAGTGATTGAATGGAATGTTATTCCTATTAAACAATGTACACTTTCATTTATTCTTCCATTTTCTTCACCTTTCTATTGATTCATTTTTTAATTCGACTGAAGTGTGGAATGTCGGAACGGAGCGTTTGCACTTGAATTTTGATGGACGGAAATATTCAGAAATGGATTTATTTTATTGCCAAATGGAAAAATTCGGGGTTACGAAAACAAGGATTAATCATAGGTTTTATAAACTAAATTAAATTGCAAAAGTAACTTTTTTAATTAGAAATATTTACGGCGAAACGGGTGGTTTTGAACGAAACTTTAGATTCATTCACAACTCCTATGATACAATTGCGATAAGGATAAAAGATCGATTTATTGGAAAGTCAAAACGAAAAGGGGTTTATGAATTGAATTATTTATTGAGTTATAATGATAAAAAATTGATAAAAAAGATCAGTTATAATTGTTCTGCAAAAATACAACGAAAGGATTATTTTGAAGGTTCGTATTATCTAGATGCCTTTATTCAATCGTATAATGGAACGGTGACGGAGCGTTTTTATAGGAAAGGGGAAATGATTGAGGAGAAGGTTATTAAGGAGTGATGAAGTATTCGAAGTCGCTATTCATATCCTTACTTTGAGTGAGAATATGAATTCACGCGATTAAAAATATAGAAAATCCTGTCCATAAAATGTTAATACTTTATCATATATTTAATGATAAAAAACGTATTTTTGTGCTTTTGAACGTCATATTCAAGTTGTTAGATACTTTTAAAGTGTCGAATAATTCAAAACATATAAGCTATGAAATTTAGTGTATCTTCAGCCGATTTGTTGAAACAGTTGCAAGTAGTAAGTGGAGCGATTGGTTCAAACCCTGTTTTACCGATTTTGGAGGATTTTTTATTCACAATTGATGGTAATACGTTAAAGATTGCTGCGACGGATTTGGAAACTTCTATCACAACGGAGATGGAAATTCAAGCGAGTGGAAGCGGTGAAGTAGCGATTCCTGCAAAGATTTTATTGGATACGTTAAAGGCTTTACCAGAGCAACCGATTACATTTTCGATTGATGAAGATAACTTTGCGATTGGTATTACCTCGGCTTATGGTAAGTATAAATTAGCGGGTGAAGATGGTGCAGATTTTCCAACGATTCCTCAACCTGACGAGGTAAGTTCTATCGAAATTCCTGCTTCAACTTTGACACACGCTATTAATAAAACGTTGTTCGCAACGAGTAACGATGATTTGCGTCCTGCAATGACAGGCGTTTATTTTAGTGTAAGTAACGCAGCGTTGACTTGTGTAGCAACGGATGCTCATAAGTTGGTGAAATACAGTTATTTAGAATTGGAAAGTAGTATAGAAGAGAACTTTATTATACCGAAAAAAGCATTAAATTTATTGAAAAATAGTTTGCCATCAAATGACGAAGTAAATTTATCATTTAATCGTGCAAATGCGTTTTTCTCTTTCGGTTCTGTGAATTTAGTTTGTCGTTTGATTGATGCTCGTTATCCTGATTATAACGCAGTTATTCCAACGGAAAACCCGAACGTTTTAACGATTAATCGTAAAGATTTCCAATCGTCTTTAAAGCGTATTGCGATTTATGCGAATAAAACAACGAATCAAGTTGTCTTAAATATTTCAGAAGGAAGTTTGACGGTTTCCGCACAAGATTTAGATTTCTCTAATGAAGCGACAGAACAGTTACCTTGTAGCTACGAAGGCGAACCGTTAAGCATCGGTTTCAATGCAAAATTCTTAGCAGAAATGTTATCTATTTTGGATACCGACGATGTGAAATTGGAAATGTCCACTTCAAATCGTGCAGGAATTTTATTACCAAGTGATCAACCTGAAGACGAAGAGGTGATGATGTTGGTGATGCCTGTGATGTTGGGGAATTGATTTAATTGACAATGCAGCATTGATAATTGCTTGCCCCGATTACTCAGGGACAATTAAAAAAAACGGCTACTTTGAATCATTCAAAGTAGCCGTTTTTAATTATTATTTCAATTAATAATCTAATCAAAAACCTTTCTTTCGGTACAAGTATTTAAGTCATATTCTATTATTTCACTTTTTAGATTGATTTCATTTCCTCCTGCTTTCCAAGCTGTTTCTTTAATTAGGTAAAGATTGCCATTTTTATCAATTTCAGGATGTAAATATTTTAAGCCTGAACCGAAATGCTTAGTGATTTTTTCAATTTGTTGATTCGATACATTTAACCTATAAAAACCGGTATTATCAGACCAATAAATATATTTATCATCATCACTCCAACAAGTATTAAACGTTACACTACTCTTAGATTCAAAAAAAACAATACGTTCTTTCGTGTTAAAATTATATTTAATTAAATCAAAATTTCCTGTTGGTTTTGATTGCATAAATACCATTTCGTTATTATTTGATGAAAATGAAATACTTCGAGCTGCTTGTGTATTCGTTGAAATAACAACTATGTTTTTATTATTCAAATCTAAATTCACTAAACTAAATAAAGAATCGTCATAGTATATTAGATTTTTACCATCAGAAGATAGATCTCCAAGTATTTTTGTAGAATTACCAAACGTAATTTGAGTCAATTCACTTCCATCACTTCTTATTTTAAATAAGTTATTATCAGTATCAAAATAAATCCAATTATCAGAACTCCACCGAGGAGGAGTTAAACCATAAGGTCCTGTATAACTTTCATAAATTAAGTATTCTTGATTCGTGCTTTTATTATAAATTAAGAGTTGAAAAGATGTGAATAAACTATCTATGATAGTCCGACAAAATACCAATTCATCCGACTTGTTTGGGTTGATTGAAAAAGATATTTGAGAACCACTAACGGTATTGTATTGCGTTCCCCAATTATTATAAATCGAATCTTCTACATTAATATATTCATCACGAGGACAGGAAATTTCATATGAACAATCGCTATTATTGCAAATAGGTTCATCTTCTGAACATGATGCAATAATTAAAAAAGATAATGTTAGAAAGAGTATATTTTTCATTTTTATGAATTGAAAAGGTTTGAATATTATTAAAAATAATATTCAAACCTTTGAGTTATTATTGAATTTTTACGATTTTTTGTGTAAATATTTGATTGTCTGCTTGTAAGCGACAAAAGTAAACACCGTTTGAAAAGGTATTTAAGGACAAGTTTATGTTATGTTGTCCTTTTGTTTGTTTTCCTGTGAGTATACTTTTTACTAAACGTCCATTTAAGTCAAAGATATTCAATGTAATATTGGTCGTTTCCTCTAAAGTAAACTCAATATTAACTTCATTTGAAGTAGGAACAGGATATATTTTTAGTTTTTCATTATTTGTTGTTTCAATTGATTTTGTAGTCGTTATTGCTCCTGAAACTCTTAAAGTATAAGGACATTTAATATTGCCACTATAAGGAGGTAAGCCCCACCAATTATAATTAGCATTTGGATTTGGAGTATAATTTTGGAGTGTTGAATTGTGATAACCAATGATTTTATATAAGTAAGTACGAGTTACTGCCTGTTGATTATCTGCTGATAATAGTTCGCACCATTTATAATCTAATTCATTCAAATTGAACGTATTTGGATAACCCTCTGCTGCACTATTGCGGATCCAAGCATTTTCAAATGTTCCATTTCCAACATAAGATTGGTGACTATAAGTTATTGTAACTTCGTAAGCCTGTAAAACTAAATGATGAAGATTCCCTTGTGTACTTAAATAATTTGGTTTATAAAAATCAAAAATAGTATTTGTTGGCGTAATCGTCATTGATGAACCTGCTCCTAATTCAGGAAAATGTAAGATGTGATATTGTGATTTATCAACAAACTGTAAGGCAGCAGTAGCATCTAATAAGCCCCAACCAGTTTCATCATCATAGCCTAAAGAATATTTATCCGCAGATGTTAATTCAATAATCTTTTCTACATCATCGTGATTTAAATTATTAAGATTATTATTAGGACTATTAATATGACTAAGAAGCAATCCAGCAACACCTGTTACATGAGGAGCTGAAGCAGAAGTACCATTAAAACTTGTATATCCACCACTTTTTGATAAGGTTTTAATCATATTTGATTGACCGGGTGCAACTACATCTATACCTAAACCTTTATTTGAAAATATTAAATTATCGCCATTACCACCATTTGCCCCTACGGATAATATCCAATCATCATTTATAGTTGCAGGTAAAATTTCCATATAAGGATTTGTTTGTGCCTCATTACCACGTGCAGCTACTGTTACCATGTCATTACGATACATAAATAATATAGCATCACCAAGAACGTTTTTGTAATTATTAAAAGTACTATTACTACTACTAATCATATAGCTATGATTAGTAATATGTAAACCATAACCACCAGAATTTGTGCTAATTGCACCCATTACATACCCATTTGCAATTTTATCAGCAGGTGTTATCTCCTCAATTACTGTTGTATTATCATCTTCCATATCTAATCGCATATCATATAGTGAAATACCAATATCCGTAGGAATATATGTATTAGAATTATTTGAGCACCAATTTCCACCTGCAATTCCTGCAATACCAACTCGATTAGCACCTCCATTAAGAGGGTCTTGACAACTTAGATTAAACATATTAATATAATTATTTCTCATAGCACCTACAATACCAGCAACAGGAGTTCCATGGTCCGTATATTGACTTATTGCAGTACTTGCTGTTACTACAGAGTAATTATCTAAATCATATCCTCCTTTCACTTTCGAGCCATTTCCTGTCAATAGATTTCCTTCATTTAAATCTTGATGATACCAAAGAATCCCGGAATCATATATGCCAATTTTTACATAAGGTTTACCCGTTTCTATATTCCATGCTCCCTCAATATTAATATGTCCATAATCTCCATTAGTAAATTCACTTATATTCATTGTCGATTTTAAGCTATGTTGATTTGTATAGTATTCATCAAAGGCTTTCCCAGAAGGCTTAGGTACTAAATTTGGTTCTACATACCGAATATACTTCTGTAAATCATTCATAGCCATCAAGTTATCACTTGTAGCAAATTCATCGAAATCAGTATTAAAATCATTAGGAATACGTAACACAAAAGTTGTCCAAATTTCAGGAACAACAAAAGTACGTCCCATACGACTTGTCGTTGTCATATCAGTTTGTAAATTAGGATAGACTTTTAGTAGTGTCCATTCTGGAAAGTCCTCTCCTGCATTTAGTGCATTTTGTAAGACAGTAATCACATTCGCATCAGTAATCACCGTATTTATTGGTGCGTAAAACTGTTCTCTATCATTTACAAAGGTGGTATTTACATAATCGGTTCTAAATCGGAGAATTAATTCATTTTTAATATGAGAAGGACTTCCCGTTGTGGAATTTTCTACATTTAATTCTCTTTCGTAAGTATCGTATTTGATGGTGGTATAAGTTGATGTGTTGCCATCATCAGAAGTTCCCGTGACGTAAATATCTCCGTTGGAATCAGTTTCTACATTTCGAGGTATATCTTCTTGTGTGCCAGGGTCGTAGCGATTTTCCCACTGTAATATACCCGAAGGACTGTATTTTAAGGTGATAAAATCGGTTTGTGTTCCATTTTGTACTTCGCCTGTGACGATAATGCTGCCATCAGAATTCAATGTTGCAGCGGTTGCTTTAGCATTTCCTGTTTCACTTGAGCGAGTTCGTTTCCATAGTTGATTTCCATTTTTATCATATTTAATGACCAATAAGTCAGTACTCAGATTATTATTTTGAGTATAACCCACGATATAGATGTTTTCGGAGGCATCGACTTCTAAATCTGCTGCTCCATCTTGAAAACCTGCACCGTCAAAAGTAGCAACCCATTCTACCACCAAAGTAGGTGATAATTTTAGGGTTTGAATATCATAATTGATCCCGTTTTGTGTTCCTCTTCCTGTGACATAAATATAACCGTTGGCATCTTGAATCATATCCATAGGTTGATCAAAACCTGTAATACCTGATGCTGTTCGTTCTGTGTTTTGTAAAGTACCATTTAAGTCATAATGTAATGTGGCATAATCCCATTCTTGTGGTGTATTTGCACTTGCACCAGTTACAATTACTGCACTATTGCTCACCTCAATATTTACTGCAACATCCCTAAGATTAGCATAATCATATTGTTGTGTCCAAATTAACGTACCATTTGCATCATATTTAATAGTAGTATAGTTCCAGTCTGATGTGCCTATTTGACTACCTCCTGTTACATAGATATTTCCATTTCCATCTAAAGCAATGTCTGCTGCAATATCATCAAACCCGTTTGCATCGTGCGTTGCTATCCATTGTAAAATACCTGTCGTAGAAATTTTTAAAGTCAAAAAGTCAAAAGTATTAGAAACATTATCAAAAATACTTCCTGTTACAAAGATGGTTCCATTACCATCTGTAATGACATTTGTTGCATAATCTCGTCCGTTACTGGCGTAATTATATTCATATTGCCAAAGTAATATTCCTTCAGGGTCATACTTTGCAATCCAAACATTTTCTTCTTGTCCCGTAGTGTAAGTATTTCCAACAATAATGAGATTATTCATATTGTCTAAGGTTGATTGTTGATAAATTAAATCATCTGCGGGCGTTCCTCCGTTTGCTTCCCATACTTTATTCGCAATGGTTTGGGCATTCATAAAAAGAGGAAAAAAAATCAGTAAAATTAGAGTGATTAAACGTTGTGCTGGGTTTTTCTGCACAAGTTGTAACTCCTTGTAAAATCGGTGAAGCCGATTTTAAAATAGAACTATTGGTTCTCTGTTTCATAAGTAAAAATTGTGTTGATTAAAAAAATATATTAAATGTTTATCAAAAAGAACGCTTGGTATAAGCGTGAATTTGCAAAAGGTTATAATATATAAAGGAATAAAAAAATCGGTTAGGATTGGATTTTATGGCTTTAAATTTCGTTGGACGTAATTTAAGCATAAAAAATTAAAAAAATATTAGGGAGTCAAAAAAAATAAATTTTAACATATAATTTTTTTGTTTAATTTAAAACAAAAAACGGCTACTTTGAATGATTCAAAGTAGCC
>CAWVWD010000037.1:0-15686 GCA_963933585.1 uncultured Saprospiraceae bacterium | reverse complement strand
TCTTGACGATTGAACAAGGTGGAAAGAAGGTGATTAAGAAGGTGATTTATGATTGATTGTGTTGCGGATTAAGGGTTTCGAGTTGCCACCGAGAACTCGGTGGCAACTCGTTTAACTAATAATTTCTTTCTCAATTTCTATATGTTGTAAAGCTGGATTTTTTTTAAAGAATTTGTACAATTTTTTGGCATCTCGCCAATTTGTTAATTCGTGCCTCCGACCTCTTCTTCGAGTTTTGAAAATACGATGTATTCCTTCTGAATTTGTTAATTGATAAAGTAGTGAATCAGCAATTCTTATGAAAGTTGGTATGATAGGTTTTATTTCAATAACCTTAACTTTAATACGATTCTGATTCAGAAATAAACCCGATTTTTGATTCACCATAATTATAATTTTTTCAATATTTTTAATATCAATATTGACTATTACAGGTTTCCTTTCATCATTTATTCTAAAACAATAATCAATTGATAACGGCTTTATTTTGCTGATTTCAAACCAATTAAAAGGATTCAGAACGAATGAAGACTTTTTTTCCTCAATAACGACTTTCCCATTCCTTTTAAAGCTTCGAAGGTTACTTTGATATACTGGATTTTTTTGATTTTTAAAATGGTACGTCAATATTTCCACTTTATTACTTAATTGATATTGACTATAAAACTCTAATCCGAGCAATTCTGAAATTCCTGTTGTCAATTTAGAAATATCTTGAGGATGACGTAAAGAAAAGTTGAAGATTCCAAATCTTATTTTTGCACGATTTTTTTTGACCGAAATATAAAAATCGACATATTCCGTTTGATTTAATCGGTGTTTTTTATAATAATTTTCTATTGATTTTGGTGTAATCCTGATGTTAGAAGGAAATGCACGAATTAGTAAAATAAACAATATAAAAATTAAAGATAAAAGCGTAATAACAATAGATTGCGTTAGAAAGAACGCAAAAAAAACACTTACTACCGAAATATAAATTGCCGAAGAAATCGTAAAAGGACGAAGTAGTTTTACGAATTTTGGCTCAATATCAATCGTTAATTGATTAAACTGTTGCGTAATTTGAGATTTATATTTTGTTGGCTTATTCATTAAGAACAGATTTTTACCAAATGTAAAAACTTTATTACTCATTTTCAATATCTTGCAAAAAAAAGGAAAATTATGATTGTAAAAATATCTGATAAGAAATTAGTTTGGTTCATTGGTACGGTTGCGTTACTTTGGCGAGCGTTAATTTTCTTTTTCGTTATGGCTTTCGGAACGTTTCTTTTGTATGATTATTACGATATCAAAGCCTTAGGTTTGAAGGGAGCAATTCCACTTGGAGTATTAGGTACAGCCGTTTCTTTGTTTTTGAGTTTTCGGAATAGTGCCGCTTATGACAGGTGGTGGGAAGCTCGAAAAATTTGGGGCGGAATTGTGAATGCAAGTCGAACTTTCGGAATTCAAGTTCAGAATTATGTTACCCAAAATGGGGTAAAATTGGAACATAAAAATAATATCGAAAAGTTACACACGCAATTAATTTATCGTCATTTAGCGTATATTAATGCCTTGCGTTTGGCCTTGCGTGAGCAACATGACGAATACGAAAGCGAGCTAAATGAATTACTCGAGCCTGCTGAATTATCAGGTATTCTGGCGAAAGCCAATAAACCGACTCAAATCAATAATAACCAAGCAAAAGCCATTCGAGCAATTATAAATGACGACTTAAAAGATAACTTTCAAGTCATTGAAATGATGAAAACATTGGAGGAGTTATATACGCTTCAAGGCAAATGTGAACGGATTAAAAATACGCCTTTTCCAATATATTATGATGCGTTTATCCGAATTTTTCTTTTCATTTTCGTTGCTTTTTTACCGTTGAATTTAATCGGATTGTTCGATGAGATTAGTCAGGGAATTGATTATAATATAGATTGGGTCATGATTCCTGTGGCGATGATTGTGTCTTTAATGTTTGAAATTATTGAGCGAGTCGGTTCTTACACGGAAACGCCTTTTAATAATCAAAATCAAGATATTCCAATGTCGGCATTGTGTCGGACGATTGAAATTGATCTGCGTGAAATGTTAGATGAAACCGATATTCCGAAGCCATTCGAAGTGGAAAAAGTATTTGGGAATGGAGAGATTTTACATTAGGTTCTTAAAACTTGTCAGGTCTGATTATCAATTATTTATAAAGTAATTATTGACTTTTAATTTCGAAATACTTATTTAAATTATCAAAATTAAGTATTTATAAATACCTTTTTTGTGCTCAATCGTTCAATGATTTCACATACGATTACAATAAACAAGTCATGAAAAACAAATCATTTAAATATTTTTTTGTATCTAAGGCAAAAGTTGTCACAACAAAAGAATTAAATGATTAATACAGAAATTACATTACAGCGGTTAGAGTTATTTTCACTTGACTTACCACAAAAAAGCGTTTTCAAATCAAGTATTGGTCTCCGAAAATCAAAGGAAACCTTAATTGTCAAATGGACGGATGCGGAAGGTCGAATTGGTTACGGCGAATGTTCTTGTCGTCCGGATCCTTACTATTCCGCAGAGTTTTTGGCTGCGGCCAAATTATTAATCCAAAACTTCATCGCACCGAATTTGAAATCAACGCAAACGTATGGTGATGTCTTGGCGATAATGAAAAAAAGTCGAGGATGGAATTTTACGAAATCTGCTGTAGAATCCGCCATGTTTCAAATTCTTAAACAGGTTAATCCAAGTTTTCAGCTTTCGCAACAATTAAAATCGCCCAAAATCGAAGATGTTCCTGTCGGAATTTCATTGGGAATTTATAATGATTTCGCAGAGATGAAGGACGTTGTTCAGCAGGCAATTGATGAAGGTTATAAACGAGTGAAGTTTAAAATTTCACCTTTTGTTGATACCAAATTATTTGACCAAATCAATCCAATGTTATTTGATAACAACGTTTATGTCAGTTTTGATGCGAATGGAAGTTATGGTTTTTCGGACTTGGAAAAGATGGAATATTTTGTTAAAACTTATGATGCTTATATCGAACAGCCGACTGCTCCGAGTCGTTTTGATGTATTTATGGAAGCGAAAAAAATGTTCCCAACATTCAAAGTTTGTTTTGATGAAGAAGTGAAAAATATGGGTGATTTGGTGAAGTTACATTCACTAAACGTTTTGGATGAGTTGAATCTAAAAATCGGACGAGTTGGTGGAATTACGAGTAGTATCGAAATGCTGAATTATTGTTATGAAAATGATATTCAGTGTTGGATTGGTGGCATGTTTGAAACGGGAATTGGACGGTTACAAAATCTTGAATTAGCGGCTTATTTACCGAACGCAACGGCTCATGATTTAAGTCCGTCAAGTCGATACTTCAAAGAAGATATTATTGCACCCGAAATTGAAATGAAAAATGGTTTTATCAATGTCGAAAAAGCGATATTGAATGAAGTGATTCAAGAGAAGATTGATAAGTATTCTACAGAAAATATTTGTGTGTTTGGATAAATAATGAAATCAAAAAAACAAGTAAACTCCGTCATCTCAATCTACATCGGCATGACGGAAATAGTTCGAATTTTTAGATTGGTTCGATAGTTACTAAAAAAATATTTTATGCTAAGTTTTTTAATAAAAAATGCCCGAATTTGTACCGGTTTAAATGAAAAGTCGACTATCAAAACGATTGGTATTTCAGAAGATAAAATAGTTGTTTTTGAAAATGGTGACGATTTGCCGGAAGCGGAAAAAGTAATCGATGCCGAAGGGTTTATCCTTGCGCCGGGTTTCATTGATCCACATGCTTCGACAGGTTTTGGTTATTTCTTTCCGGAAGCGGCAAACCATAAATTATATCAAGGAATTACGACCGAAATTTTCGGAAATTGTGGGACTTCTCCTGCCCCGATTGGTAAGTATTTGATACCAACAATGGAACGATTATCGGATGAAATTGGCTTTCCGTTTGATTGGAAAACGACGGATGAGTATTTCGATAGAATTCACGATAAATTACAATTCAATATTGCAACATTGGTCGGACATAGCACTTTACGTGCAGGAAATATGGAAGATTGGAAAGCATTGAAACCCGAACAATTAGAAATCATGAAATCGGAATTGGCGAAAGCCATGGATGAAGGTTCGATTGGCTTTTCAACTGGGTTGATTTATGCTCCGGGTTGTTTTGCGGAAATGGATGAAATTATAGAATTAGCAAAGATTGTAGCAGAAAAGGGTGGCGTTTATGCGTCGCATGTTCGAGATGAACGGAATGATGTAGAAGCGGCGATAGATGAGGCATTGACCATAAGTGAACAAGCAAATGTGCAGACATTAATCAGCCATTTGAAAGCAGCAGAACAGCAAAACTGGGGTAAAATTCCAAAAATTATTCAGCAGATTGAAACCTTCAATGAATCGCATCCTGACCTTCAAGCAGCGATTGACGTTTATCCTTATACCGCTATTTCGACCAAACTTCGAGCATTCATTCCGAAGTATATTTTGAAAGATGGAATTGAGAATGTGCCTCAAAAATTGGAAGACAAAAAAGTTGTGGAGGATATTGCAGATTGGATAAAGGTTCGGGATTATGACTTGACGCAAATGATGATTATTTCAGATGAATTTCCAGAATATTTTGCTAAAACGGTTGCTCAAATTGCAGTAGAACGACAATTGAGCGAAAGCGAGACAATGGCGGAAATTTTAACAAAAAGTACGGAAACGTGGATTGTGTATCATTGTATTAGTCAAGATGATATTGATACAGCGATTCTGTGGAAGAAAGCCATGATTTGTACGGATTCTTGGAGTTATCCGATTAATGCGCCGAAATCAATCGGTCAGCCGCATCCCCGTTCTTACGGTGCGTTTACGGAATATTTGGAACGTTATGTTTTGAAGCTGAAAGCATTAGAATGGGAAGAAGCAATTCATAAAATCACCTATTTACCCGCGCAATTTTTTAAGCTCAAAAATCGTGGACAAATCGCTCCAAATTACTTTGCGGATTTGGTTTTATTAAATCCAAAAACGGTCAAAGCGAATGCGACTTATACAGCTCCGAGAAGTCTTTCGGACGGGGTAGAATATCTTTGGGTGAATGGGAAATTGGTGATTGAAAAAGGTGAAATTAAGAAGATAAATGCTGGGAAAGTTTTGAAAAATTAATAGAAACTGTCATTCCGATTCCGAGGATTCAGGAGAATTTTCCGAATCCTCAGAATCGGAATGACAGAAATTTTTTGGTTTGCTAAAATGAATAATCAAAATATAAAAACTAAAATCGAAATCGCACAAAGCGATGATTTTCACAGGATTGCTGAAATTTATAACGAGTATATTCTACTTGGAAATGCGACTATGCAAGATTCCTTGTATGATGCTGAAAAGATAAAATCTTGGATTGATAATTTCAATGATAGAGAGCGATTATACGTTTTGAAAGATGGTGAACTGGTCATTGGTTGGGGAATTATTAAGAAATATAGTGATCGGGAAGGTTATCGTTTTGCGTGCGAAACGGCAATTTATCTGACTCAAAGTGAGCTGCGAAAGGGTTACGGGAGTTTAATGAAGAAATTCATAATAAGGGAGTGCAAATCCTTAAATTATCGTCACCTGATTGCGAAGGTTTTTGCGACAAATACGGCAAGTATTGGATATAATTTGAGTTTGGGTTATACGATTGTTGGGACGCAAAAGGAAATTGGCTACAAAAATGAACAATGGATGGACATTGTCATTATGCAATATCTGATTGATAGTTAGGTTATTATCGCCTCGCTTATTGTTTTATTGTTATATTATAATCGAACTTACGATTGAATAATGTAGTAAGGAGCCAAAGCGGTAACAATTGAGTAATATAATAATTATTTTATACTAAAAATTAAATGTAAAACAAATGGAAAAGGTAACATTACCAAAATCTTTATCAAGGTTAGTGGATTTAATCGGAAAGACAATAGAAGCAGAAGGAAAAATATCACCAAAGAGAGCAAAAGAAGTGGTTTTGGAAGCCGATGTGCAGTTGGAAGATATGATGAAATATGCTGATTTTGGTCATCCGGTGCAAGACTGTTATGGTCGAAAATTGGTTTTTCATGGTGGAACATTTGAAGTAATGGTGATGTCTTGGGAACCGGGCGATTATTCGTCGATTCATAATCACGGTTATACAGAATGGGGTGTTGTTCAGGTTTTTGGGAATACACATCATTTCCTTTACAACCTTAAAAATGAAGAATTATCATTTGCCAAAAAGGAAATGTTAGCATCAGGAACAGCGATAAAAGTAAATAATGCATTGATTCATCAAATGGGAAATGCGACATCAGAACGTTATATGACGCTTCATGTTTATGGTGCAAATACAATGGATGGCGACATTACAGCCGATGCGAGAAACTTTGATTTGGAGTTTGAGAGAATCGCTTTGACTTGTGGCGGTGCATTTTTTAACTTGCCTGAAGAAGCCGTTCATGATATCATTGGAAATGTAAAACCAACAAGAGAAGTCTTTTTGCATTATGCTTATTTGCTAATGGATTATTATAACCGTCAAGAACAAACGGATAAAATCATTGATTTAAAACATCACTTATTACGCAAAATGGAAAGTGTAATTTTTGAAGACGTGGATATGTTGGCAGGAATTTAGGTATTTTATTTCTCCCATATATTTTGCAGGTTCACGCAGATTTTTTTGTAATTCACTTTTTGAATGATAGATATTTGAAATTATTCATTTTGCTAATAATAAAAGAATCTGCGAAATTTGTCCTAAAAAAGAATCGAGGTAAACGGAAAGAAAACCGTTTTGCTTTGTAAAATTCAATAATAATGGATATTTTATAAAATTTAACCATAATTATTTGGATAATAAACCAATTGTTTATTACGTTTGCAGTATTAAATGATTAATAAGGTTATTAATATTTCAAAAAAATTAGCAATTAGTTATTAAAATCAAAAATGAATACAACTATTTTACATACAAATAACTGGCGTTGGCACTTCGACAAAATCGATGTGAACAGCTAATTATGTATGGTAAATACTAATATAAGATTCTTTTTAAAAAAGGGTTCGTGCTGTGGCACGAACCCTTTTTTTATTTGAAGATGTGAGACGTGAAATTTGAGATAATATCGTATTATCTCAAATCTCAAATCTCATAATCTCATATCTAAATTAAAAAATGATAAAACTAAAAACAAATTATATCAAACGACTTTCAGACCGAGTTACGCCAGTCAATATTTATCTTAGTTTGCGAGATAAATATGCAAACTCAATTTTATTAGAAAGTTCTGATTATCATAGTAAGGAAAACAATTTTTCGTATATCTGTTGTGAGCCGATTGCCAAGTTTGAAGTTAAAAGTGGACAAATTACTACCGAGTTTCCCGACGGAACTGGCGACCAGAAACCTGCTGAAAATGTAATTGAAGAATTGCGTCAATTTATTGGAAACTTTGAATCCGAAAAAAACGATTTCAAATTTACAAATAATGGACTTTTCGGTTTTCAAACCTATGATGCCGTTCGTCATTTTGAAGATTTAGAGATTCAAGATTATCCAAATGAAGCGGATGCGATTCCGGACATTTTGTATCATGCGTATCGTTTTGTAATTGCGATTAATCATTTTAATAGTGAATTGTACATTTTTGAACATACGCTCGACGGACAAGAATCTCGAATCAAAACGATTTTGGATTATATCAATTCTCGCAATAATCAACCGTTCAAATTTCAGCCTGTCGGCAAAGAAGAAACGAATTATACAGACGACGAATTTAAGGCAATCATTGAAAAAGGAAAAGCGCATTGTCAACGAGGTGATGTCTTTCAGATTGTTTTGGCAAGGCGTTTTGAGCAAGGTTTTAAAGGAGATGAATTTAATGTTTATCGAGCGTTACGAGCGATAAATCCATCGCCATATTTATTCTATTTCGATTACGGAAGTTATAAATTATTCGGTTCTTCTCCCGAAGCTCAATTAATTATTAATAACGAAAGAGCCAGTATAAATCCAATTGCTGGAACGTTCAAACGTACCGGAAATGATGAAGCAGATGCTCAATTAGCAAGAGAACTTTCGGCTGACCCAAAAGAAAATGCAGAACACGTAATGTTGGTTGATTTGGCAAGAAATGACTTGAGCAGACACGGAAAAAATGTCAAAGTAGAAACGTATCGAGAAGTACAATTCTACTCGCACGTTATTCACTTAGTATCTAAGGTTTCGGGTGATTTAATAAAAGGTAATAAGTTAGAAGTCATTGGCGATACGTTCCCCGCAGGTACGCTTTCGGGGGCACCAAAATACCGTGCGATGGAATTAATTAATCAATATGAAAATGTCAATCGTAGTCAATACGGCGGAGCAATCGGCTTTTTAGGTTTCGATGGTAATTTCAATCATGCGATAATTATCCGTTCGTTCAAAAGTCAAAATAACAAATTATTCTATCAAGCTGGAGCTGGTGTGGTGTTCAAATCTGATACGGAAAAAGAGGCGGAAGAAGTGCATCATAAGTTGAGGGCTTTAAGGAAAGCGATGGAATTGGCGGAAACTTTATAATGAGCAAAGCTAAAGGTCAAAATATAGTCCGTCATACCGACGAAGGTTGGTATCTCCTAAGCGTAAGGACTCAATATTTGAAAAGTTCAGAAGTCTATGGTTTAGAAAAGTTTAAAAATTCAGCCGTTGCCTTTGGGAGATACCGACCTACGTCGGTATGACGGTTTTTGCTTTTGCTTTTAGATGGTAAAGTTAAAATTAACAAAAAATGAAAATCTTAGTATTAGACAATTACGATTCATTCACTTATAATCTGGTTCATATTATCAAAGAATTGGGTTACGAAGTCGATGTTTTTAGAAATGATAAAATCAGTTTGGAAGCGGTTGGGGAATATGATAAAATCTTATTATCGCCCGGTCCGGGAATTCCGTCAGAAGCTGGAATTTTGCAAGAGTTGATTCATGAATATGCACCGACAAAAAGTATTTTGGGCGTGTGTTTGGGGCATCAAGCGATTGCAGAATGCTTTGGTGCGGAACTGTTCAATTTGGGCGATGTTTTACACGGGATTCCAAAGCAAATTAAAGTGACGAACGCAGATGAATTACTTTTTCAGCAAATTCCAAACGAGTTTTTGGGCGGACGATATCATTCTTGGGCAGTCAAAAAAGATAGTTTGACGGATGTTTTGGAACTGACTGCGACTGACGAAGAAGGCGAAGTGATGGGAATTGCTCATAAAACTTTTGATGTACGAGGTGTTCAGTTTCATCCGGAATCGGTTTTGACGGAATTTGGAAAGGAAATGATTGAGAATTGGTTGACTGATACCTCATCCTAACCTTCTCCTTAAAGAGAAAGTTAGGATGAGGTAAAACATAAAAAATGAAACAAATACTAAATCACTTATACGAACATAAAACGCTGACCAAAAGTGAGTCGCAAGAAATCTTAAAAACCATCGCTTCGGGGAAATATAACGAGTCGCAAATTGCCTCTTTTTTGACGGTTTTTATCATGCGGGGAATTACGGTGGAAGAATTGGAAGGTTTCCGAGATACGATGTTGGAACTTTGTGTGCCTGTGGATTTGGCGGAATACGATGCGATGGATTTGTGCGGAACTGGCGGGGATGGAAAAGATACGTTTAATATTTCCACGTTGTCATCATTTGTCGTCGCTGGCGCTGGAGTGAAAGTGGCGAAACATGGAAATTATGGTGTTTCGTCGGTTTCGGGTTCATCGAATGTAATTCAATATTTTGGGGGTGAATTTACCAATGATATTGGTAAATTAAGACGTAAAATAGAGACGGCAAATATCTGCTTTTTACATGCACCGCTTTTTCATCCAGCGATGAAACATGTAGCACCGGTTCGACAATCAATGGGCGTAAAAACGTTTTTTAATATGCTGGGTCCAATGGTGAATCCGTCATTTGTGAAGAAGCAATTGGTGGGCGTTTTTAGTTTGGAATTGGCGAGGTTATATGGTTATTTATACCAACAATCGGATAAACGTTTTACGATTTTACACGCTTTAGATGGTTATGATGAAATTTCGCTAACTGGTGCGACGAAGGTAATTTCTAATGATTCTGAGCGAATTATTGAGCCGTCAGATTTGGGTTTCATGAAGTTAAATCAAATAGATTTGGCTGGTGGAAAAACGATACCCGAGGCAGCGAAAATATTTGAAACGATTTTGAAAGGAAAAGGAACAACGGCTCAAAATTCGGCAGTTTTGGCAAATTCTGCGATGGCGATTCAGGTTTCTAAAGCTGAGTTGACCTTTGCGGAGGCGAAAGCAGAAGCGGAAGATAGTTTGTTGGGCGGAAAGGCTTTGAAAGCGTTTGAAATTTTTATTTCGTAGGGCAAACGGCACTGCCTTTGCCTATTTCATTACGTAATAAACCGTGTCGGTTTTTAAAACCGACACGGTTTCCAATACAGAAACCATGAATATTTTAACAAAAATAACCACACATAAACGGACGGAAGTCGAAGCGAGAAAACAAACCGTTTCTATTAAACAATTGGAAAATTCACCTCTGTTTAATCGGCAACCGTTTTCGGCAACGACATTTGTAAAAGAGCGAACTGGAATCATTGCCGAGTTCAAACGACAATCACCATCGAAAGGTATTATTCATCCAAACCCTGATATAGAAACGATAACGAAAGGTTATGTTTCGGCTGGCGTTTCCGCAATTTCGGTTTTGACTGACGTGGATTTTTTTGGTGGTTCAAATGCAGACTTGTTGGCAGCACGGAGTCTCAATGATATTCCGCTGTTGCGAAAAGACTTTATGATTGACGAATTTCAAATCATTGAAGCGAAAGCAATTGGTGCAGATTTCATTTTATTGATTGCCGCTTGTTTGTCGCCAAAAGAAATTCAGCATTTTGGAAAATTGGCTCAATCGCTGGGAATGCAAGTGCTTTTGGAAGTGCATAATCAAACGGAATTAGAACGCTCAATTTGCCCTTTTGTGGATTTGGTTGGCGTGAATAATCGAGATTTGACGACTTTTGAAGTCGATTTGAATCATTCTTATAATTTGGTCAATCAAATTCCAAATGACTTTTTGAAGATTTCAGAAAGTGGGATCTCGAATCCAAAAACGATTGTGGAATTAAGAAAAGCTGGTTTTGATGGTTTTTTGATTGGGGAGAATTTCATGAAGACGGAGAAGCCGGGGGAGGCTTGTTTGGAGTTTGTGAATCAGATTCGTGTGTAATAAACCGTGTCGGTTTTGAAAACCGACACGGTTTGAGGTAAGCAATCGTTCTTATAATGAAATCTTTTTTTAATCATATAAATTCATGAGTAATGAAGCAGGTTCTTTTTTTGATTTTTTCGATGGTTGGTATTCAAGGATTTGGTCAAGATTGTGGTTGTATGGAAGGTTTAAGAAGCGGTTCTTGGTTTGAAGTTAATCCTTTAGAAAGTCCGAATGATTATGAACAAGATAGTATTTATTTACAATTAGGAGAAAAGCACGAAACGTACAGAAATTTTAGTTGGGCTTATTTAATTAATCGTACTGATTCTGCTTTAATTTTAGAGAACGAATATTTGGAAAGCGATAATGGTGGAATTGTTGTTGAATCAAAGGACAGTTCAAAAATATGGAACGATGTAACTTACATAGATAATAATGCTATTTCATCAAACGATAGTTTTCTAATTATTCCCAAAGACCATTATGCTTTAACGTTACTTCATTATAGTTATCCTAAAAAAGGTGATTATTATACACAATCTCGATTCAAAGCAACATTTAAAAATAATGCTTTTTATTCAGAAGTTTTTGCAGATAGTATTGCTTATTGTTCGTTTAAAAGAGGTTATTCTGGGGTTTCTGAAAAGATGTCCAAAGAAGAAATTGGAAAATATGCAAAAGATATTCTCGCAGGAGGTGAACAATGTTTATTAAAATATAAAAGTCAAGATTTTTTTGAACATATCATATTTCATCAAGCGACGGTTTATCATATTAATGGTTACAATAAAGCAGCATTAAAAGTTATCAATTTCCTTATTCAACACGAAAATGAAAATAATCTTAGGACTTCAAGTTTCAAAACAGCCGTAGCGTATAATATAATTATTAAAGATTCTTCTGCTATTAAGAATGATACGTTAAGACGTTATATAGCAACGAATTACATCTTAAATGAAAGCAAAAAATCATTAGATTCTAATTATAAAATACAGAACAATAATTTTGAAAGCAAGATTAATCAGGTACGTGAACGTATTGAAAAATTTGAACCATACGCTCCAACAAAAACACAATTAGAAGCCTTAAATTATCAAGATTATATCGAAATCATTGATGGTGAAGAATATTTTAAAATTGATTGTTTAGGTGGAGAATTGACGAAAGTTAGATTTAAAGAAGAATGATGTTTTTCTAATCCAAAAACGATTGTAGAATTAAGGAAAACTGGTTTTGATGGCTTTTTGATTGGGGGGAATTTCATGAAGATGAGTGAGCCGGAGAAGGCTTGTTTGGAGTTTATTGAATCAATTAAATTTTCGAATTAAGGCTTATAATATGAACCGAATTATTCAAGTAATAATAGTTATATCAATTTTATTTGTTGGTTGTAAAGAGGAGAAAGCGAATAGACATTATCAAAATGCTTATAATTTAGAGGAAGAGGACAAATATGAAGAAGCTATAAAAGAACTTGACAAAGCGATTGAACTCAATCCAAAATTTGAACAAGCATATCTTGATAGAGCGATTGATAAATCTATAATCGGAGATTTTGAAGGAGCAATTGAAGACTTAGATATTATGATTAAATTACTACCAAATGCAATAGAACCTTATGCTTGTAGAGCAGAATATAAAAGAATGTTAGAGCAATATGAGGATGCACTTGAAGATGTAGATAAGGCTTTAGAATTAAAAAGTTACACGAGTGTAATCCAAGAGATAAATACTAATATTATAGAAGACAAATTCTATAATATTGAACTTGAATACATTTTGTACGAAAGAGCCTGCTCAAATTATATGTTAGGGAATTATGATATTATTGATGATTTGAATTATTGTATTCGTAAAAAGATGATGTTAAAAGATTGTTTTTATATGAGAGGAATGGTTTATATCGCTTCAGATATGAAAGCAGAAGGTTGTCAAGATTTAAATACAGCAGAAAAATTAGAAACAGATTATACAAGTTATTTGATTGAAAAGTATTGTGAATAAGAAATTGACAGTATAAATTAAAATTATGCAATTAAAAATCTACGGCATGAAAAATCCGCAAAATATAGCAGATATTTCCGCATTAAATCCCGATTATTTAGGATTTATCTTTTATGAAAAATCAAAGCGATATGTCGGCGAGGATTTTGATTCGGCACTGATGAATCATTTGCCGGAAGGGATTTAAAAATAATTATTTTTCAAATTCGTAGAATTATTTTTTAATAATTATAGATTTTACGTTAAAACTATAATGAAATGAATTTAATTATAGTTTTTAGTGTTTAATCTAAAATAATAAGATTGAAATTCTACAAAATTGAAGGAATTATGAAAAACTTTAGTGCAGGAACGAACATTCAACAAACTGGTTATAAAAGTTTTCAACCTAATTTTATCAATCGAAATTGGGTTTTGGAAGACATGGAAATCATACAATTGTTGAGCGAGGCGAATCGAGCTTTGGGAAAGTTAGATATGTATTCGGAATATGTGCCGAATACGGATTTGTTTATTCAAATGCATGTCACGAAGGAAGCAACACAATCAAGTAGAATTGAAGGCACGCAGACGAATATGGAAGAAGCCTTGTTGTCAAAATCAGATGTTCCTAAAGAGAAACTGAATGATTGGGAAGAAGTACAGAATTATATCGAAGCGATGAATTTTGCGATCGAACGATTGGAAACGTTGCCAATTTCTTCTCGCCTGATTAAGGAAACACACGAAATTTTGTTGCAAGGTGTTCGTGGTGAAAATAAGCAACCTGGGAATTTTAGAAATAGTCAAAATTGGATTGGTGGAGCAACCTTGAAAGATGCGAGTTTTATTCCGCCTGTTCAACATTCGGTGCATGATTTGATGAGTGATTTGGAAAAGTTCATTCATAATGACGTGAATTTATTGCCCGAATTATTGAAAATCGCTTTGGTACATTATCAGTTTGAAACGATTCACCCTTTTTTAGATGGAAATGGGCGAATTGGGCGATTATTGATTACGTTGTATTTGGTGGAAAAAGGGATTTTGAAACGCCCTGTTTTGTATTTATCGGACTTTTTTGAGCAACATCGAATGAATTATTTTGATAATTTGATGCGTGTTAGAATCTCCGGTGATTTGACGCAATGGTTTAAATTTTTCTTAGTTGGCATCGTTCAAACGGCTGAAAAAGCGATTCAAACCTTTGATAACGTATTAAAACTAAAAGCAGAATTAGATACGGAAATATTGAAATTTGGAAAACGTGCTGTTAACATTCAGTTGATTATGAATTTTTTATATCAACATCCAACAATTGATGTAATAAAAGTGGGTGAACTCACAGGACTTTCTAATGCTTCAAATTATAAAATCATTAATGAGTTAGTGGCGATGAATATTTTGGAGAAGAGAAGTAGTAGTGGAACTTATGTTTTTGCTCGATATATTGAATTATTTGGTTGATTATAATTGAAAATAACTTATGCAATTAAAAATCTGCGGCATGAAAAATCCGCAAAATATAGCAGATATTTCCGCATTAAATCCCGATTATTTAGGATTTATCTTTTATGAAAAATCAAAGCGATATGTCGGTGAGGATTTTGTCGTAGGGCAAGGGCATGCCCTTACCTTACCGAAAGGCATTAAAAAAGTCGGTGTTTTCGTCAATGCGAGTTTGGAATATGTATTGGCGAAAGTCGAAAAATATGGTTTGGATTTGGTGCAATTGCATGGTGAAGAATCGCCTGAATATTGCCGTGATTTCCGTTGGGCAATTGGTGGCAAAGGCAGTGCCGTTTGCCCTACGAAAACAAAAATCATCAAAGTCTTTTCTATCGGTGAAACATTCGATTTTCAACAATTAGAACCGTACAAACCACATTGCGACTATTTTTTGTTTGACACAAAAGGTAAGGAAAAAGGTGGAAATGGTTTTGCGTTTAATTGGAACGTTTTAAAGAATTACGATAATGAAAAACCATTCTTTTTGAGTGGTGGATTGAGTTTGGAGAATATTGAAAAGGTAAATGAATTAAGTGATTTGAATATTGTGGCGATTGATGTGAATAGTGGATTTGAAATTGAAGCAGGGTTGAAAGACGTTGAGAAAATAAAGAAATTAATCGAAATATTGTAGGGCAAACGGCATTGCCTTTGCCACTTCGGAATGATTTTGATCTTGAATTTGTAGAAGTTTAAAAATTGAGCCGTTGCCTTTGGGAGATACCGACCTTCGTCGGTATGACGGACTTTATTTGGGCTTTTAAATGGTGAATGGAATTTAAGAATTGGAAGATATTAAAATTATAAAAAATGAAATATCAAGTAAACGAAAAAGGTTTTTACGGGAGTTTCGGCGGGGCGTATATTCCTGAAATGTTGTATCCGAATATTAAGGAATTGAAAGATAGATATTTGGATATTATT
>CAWVWD010000036.1:0-15898 GCA_963933585.1 uncultured Saprospiraceae bacterium | reverse complement strand
TTCTGTAAATCGTTGATAATCAGACCTGACAGGTTTTTAAAACCTGTCAGGTCTTCGCCAGAAAATCAAAATGTATAGTGGTATGATGAATTAGATAAACTTAAAATAATTATTAACAAAGAGAATTATAAAGGGCATATAGAAAAATTCATTCATATTTGGAATAAACACTATGAACTAGATCATTTTTTAATTAGCAAAAACGATAAATTAATACAATACAAAATGTACACAATGCATTATTCTTATGACAATAAGGAAAAAAAATGTGGGTGTTATGATGCAACTCATGATAACAAGATAATCAATTCAGAATTTATTAATTGTAGTGTTATTGATTCGTTATTCTTAAAAGAAAACTAATTTAAAGTCACTATTAGACTTGCAAGTAATCGGTGTCACTGAGGTTTACGAAGATAGTATCATTTTTAATATGAGAATATAGTAACCATCTTTTTGTAAAAGTTGATTATTGAAATTTTCAAATTTATTGATATATGAGGTAATATAAAATCCTAGGATTTAGAACACCTATAAGTATCTACACTAATATATCAGAAACTTTTATTAAACCTTTTTTATGAAAATTGAAATAAATAGATTGAATAATCATCTGCTGATGGAAGCGATGAATGAGGACGGACAAAAAGTGGTGATGGATGGCGAAAGTGAAGCGATGCGACCGATGCAAATGTTGCTTTCTGCTTTGGGCGGTTGTAGCACGATTGATGTCGTTTTGATTCTCAAAAAACAACGGGAACCGATTGAAGATATAAAAGTGGTTATCAATGGAGATCGTTATGAAGACCGAGTTCCAAAGACTTTCAAACATATTCACATTCATTATATTATCAAAGGAAAAGTTAATCTGGATAAGGCGAAACGAGCGGTTGAGTTATCAATGGAAAAGTATTGTTCGGTTTCTATGATGCTGAAAGACGCAGTGGAAATTGAATATTCTTTTGAAGTCGTAGAGTCATTTGAATAGATTTTTCTTTTGTGTTCAGCTACTTAACGTGTGGATATTGTACGAAATATCAATACCGCCACATATTAATAATAAAAAATATGAAAAATATATTGCTTTTACTTTCCATCTTACTGGTTATTTCGAGCTGTAAACCGGGAGAAGTTGCGAATGGTGGAAATAAGAAAAAAACAGAAAAGCTTGTCTTGAAAAAGATGATTGAGAGTGATATTGATTTTGCCTGGTTTAGTGCGAAAGTCAAGGCAAATTACCAAAGTCCAGCGCAATCTATGACGGTAACTTTGCAAGTTAAAATTGAAAAAGATAAAGCAATTTGGATTTCGGGACAAAAATTTGGCTTGGAAGGTGTTCGTTTATTGATTGAGCAAGATTCCATTCAGGTTTTGAATCGTTTGGAACGTAGTTACATGGTGACAGATTTTTCTTATATTGAGAAGGAATTTAACTTGCCTGCGAATTTTGAAGCGGTTCAGGATTTTTTGATTGGAAATGCCTTAAAAATGGGCGATGATGCGGTTTATAATTTAAAGGATGCTGAATTACAAACTGTTTTGATTGCGGTAGAAAATACTTTACGAGCAACGTACGCTTTGAATAAATTGACGTATAATTTAGAGTTTTTTCAATTGGATGATACGGAAACGAATCGCCAAATGACGACAAAACAATCTGGTTACGAAGTAGTAGAAGGAAAAGGAGATTTTTCGTATCTTAGACAAGTTGAGTTTAAAGATGAAAAGTCGGAATCGGCTTCTGTCGATATGTCTTTCTCCAGAGTTGATTTTGATATTCCGAAGACGATGAGTTTTAGTGTACCGAGTAGTTATAAACGGTTGTAAAAAAAATAGTGACTCTTCTAAAGTTGTAAATTTTGAGTGTTCCAGTAGCGGCTGCTTTAGCTGCCATTAAGTATTAATACGGCAGGTAAAGTAGCCGCTACGGATTGTTACAATGTTAGAAGCGTAGTTTAAAAAAGTCAAATCATGTTGCTACGAATTTCATATCTATTAATCTGCTTATCAATGACGTTTATGGTTTTTGCTCAAAAGAGCGATGACTTAAAGGAAAAACGGGATTTGATTAAGCAAAAAATCGAAAAAACGAGTTCGGAAATTCAATCGACGACGAAGAAACGGAAAACAACTTATCAGCAATTTTTGGACTTAAAGAAAAATATAAGTTCGAAACAGGAAATGGTTAAGGAGTTGGAAGGAGAGATTGAGCAAATAGATGAACGAATTAGGCGACAGGAAGATGTGGTGAATTCTTTGGCGGCAGATATGGGTTTGATGAAGGCACGTTATTCCGTTTTATTGCGGAAAGCATATCGAGCACAGCAATCAAATCATCAATTTTTATTCTTGTTTTCAGCTTCTGATTTTAATGATTTTGTGCAACGATGGCGATTTTTGAAACAGTATCATAACTTTAAAAATCGACAAGTTGATTTGATTAAAAAAACGCAAATTGCCCTAAGTCAACAAAATAAACGATTGAATGAATTACAAACGGAGAAAACGGAGGTAATTAAACATGTTACGGAAGCGGCAAAAAGATTAGGAATTGCCATCAAAAAAAAGGAAAGAACGGTTAGGCAACTGACTAAAAAGGAAAAAGAGCTTAAAGTAAAATTAACGAAATTCGAAAAAGCAAGAGGGCAGTTAAATAGTCAAATTGAGCACGTAATTTATGCGGAACTAAAGGCGGCACGTAAAAAAAATAGAACGTCAAGAGGAATTAAATCACAAAAGTTATCAAAAAAGGATGAAAAGATTGCAAAAGCATTTCGTTCTAAAAAAGGCTTGTTACAAATGCCTGTAAAAGGAAAAATTGTTGGTAAATTTGGGCTTCGAATTCATGCGGAAGCGAATAATACGAAAACAGAAAGTCCAGGTATTGATATCAAAACTTCAATAAATGCAAGCGTGGCAGTCGTTCACGATGGCGTTGTGATTCGTGTATTTTACCAGCCCGAGTTTCAAAATATCGTTCTGGTTCGGCATGGCGATTATTTTACTTTATATTCTAATCTGAAATCAACCGTTGTAAAAAAAGGAACGAAAGTAACAAGAGGTGATATTATTGGAAAAGTTGGAACGCAAAGTGATAAAACGGAGTTGCATTTTCAGGTTTGGCAAAATAGTACAAAATTGAATCCAGAGAATTGGTTGAAAAAATAAGTGTTCGATTGTTTGAACACTCAAATAAAGAAGTAATATGGGAGAATGGAATGTAGGGAAACAGCAGAAAAGCGGATTAAAAAAGGCATCTGAAACAGCGATTTTGGTCGGTGTAATTCGGGATGGCGATTCTGTGGAAATGGTGGAAGAATATTTGACTGAGCTAGAGTTTTTGGCAGAAACGGCTGGTGCGAAAACGGTTTTGAAAGTGACGCAACGGTTAAGTAAACTAAATTCTGCAACTTTTATTGGTTCGGGAAAATTACAGGAAATACAAAGCTACATTGAGAATAATGATGTAGATCTAGTCGTTTTTGATGATGATTTAACACCGAAACAAACAAATATTATTGAGAAAGAACTTAAGCGAAAAATCGTTGATAGAAGTAGTTTGATTTTAGATATTTTTGCGTCAAGAGCTCAAACGGCTCAAGCAAGAACACAAGTTGAACTCGCTCAAATGCAATACCTTTTACCTCGATTACGTGGACTTTGGACGCACTTGGAACGCCAAAAAGGTGGTATCGGAATGCGTGGGCCAGGTGAACAAGAGATTGAAACGGATAGACGTATTGTACGGGACAAAATCTCAAAACTGAAAAAGGATTTAGGTAAAATTGATCGTCAAAGCCAGACGCAGCGGAAAAACCGTGGCGAACTGATTCGAGTCGCTTTGGTCGGTTATACGAATGCCGGAAAGTCAACGCTGATGAACGTTTTGAGTCGTGCAGACTTGTTCGCAGAAAATAAACTTTTTGCGACTTTGGATACGACCGTTCGTAAGGTTGTCATTGGTAGAATGCCGTTTTTATTATCAGATACAGTTGGATTTATTCGTAAGTTACCGCATCATTTGGTCGAGAGTTTTAAATCTACTTTGGATGAAGTTCGGGAAAGTGATTTGCTGATTCATTTGGTGGATTTATCGCATGTTGCGTACGAAGATCATATTGCGACGGTGAATCAAACAATCAAGGAATTAGGAGCAGATAAAATTCCTACTGTTTTGGTTTTCAATAAGTTAGATTTATATCGAGCACGCTATTTTGATGATTTATTAGATGACCAAACGAAGAAAGAAATCTTGGATGGCATCAGAGATAATATTGCGAAGCAATATAACTTAGAAGTATTATTTATCTCTTCGAAAGATCATGAAAATGTTGACGGTTTAAAAGAATTTGTAGGGAATAAGATTAATGAATTATATGAAATTCGTTATCCTTATCGAGCGAAGTTTTGGTAAAGTAATATCAAGCTTCTGCTTGGAAGAAAAATATTCAAGCATCAATTTGAAAAAAAATAAATTTTGATGGTTAAGCCAGAGCTTGGTCATATTCAAAATAAAACTTGGTCATATTTAAAATAGAATTGTGTTAAAAACAAAAGTAAAAGCAAGTCAAGTCACGAATCTTACTGATGGTCGATATTTTGCGGCTTGGGAAGTAGAATGGATAGGATTTAACTTTGAAATGGGTTCTGAGAATTATATTGAACCTCGAAAAATGAAGGAAATTCGAGGTTGGCTCGAAGGTCCAAAATTCATTGGTGAATTCGGATTGGCGACAGCCGAAATGATTCGAGAAACGGCAACTTATTTAGCATTGGATTTGGTTCAATTGAATCATTTCACTGATGTCGAAACCGCAAAAGCATTGTCAGAGATTCCTTTGATTAAGGAAGTTTTGATTTTAAAAGATACGGAAAATTCTAACTTATTAGAAATCCTGAAATCATTTGAGGGTCACGTTAATGCCTTCTTAATTGATTTTACAAAAGCAGGAATTTCTTGGGAGGAAGTGAAAGCAGGAACATATCTTGATTTTGAAATTTTGGAATCTGCTTGTGCGAATCATAATATTATCTTAAGTGTTGATTTGACGACCGAAAACCTTTCAGAAGTTCAAGAAACTTTGAATTCTTATGGTTTGAATGTAACCGGCGGTGAAGAAGAAAAAGTTGGTTATAAGAGTTTTGATGATATTGATGAAATTATTGAAGAACTTTATATTGAAGTGTAAAATACCAACCCTTCCGTCATTGTAGAGAATGCCGAAATCTTGTGGTATTCGGCGCAATGACGGAAGTTTTTATTTTTATAACTGGTTAGTGTTTTAATTGAAAATCACGGTCTTATTTCCATACGATAAAACTTTATGTTGCAAATGCAAAGCGATTCCTTTCGAAAGTACTAATTTCTCTAAATCTTTCCCTTTTGTAATCAAATCTTTTACATTTTCTTTATGCGTAATTTTCGCTACATCTTGAGTGATGATTGGACCCGCATCGAGTTCTTGCGTCACATAATGACTGGTCGCACCGATAATTTTTACACCTCTTTCAAATGCTTGATGATACGGTTTTGCACCGATAAACGCTGGTAAAAACGAGTGATGAATATTGATAATTTGATTCGGAAAATATCCAATAAAATCGTCCGTTATAATCTGCATATAACGCGCTAAAACGATAAAATCAACACCATTCTCTTTGAGTAATTTTAACTGTTTCGCTTCTTGTTCCGCTTTCGTATCTTTCGTAATTGGAAGATGATAAAACGGAATATCAAAGCGTTCGGCAATGTATTCTAAATTCTTATGATTACTAATAATCAATGGAATTTCGACGGACCACTCTTTTGATTGATAACGAGATAAAATATCGTATAAACAATGCGAAGCCTTGGAAACAAAAATCGCCATTCGAGGTTTTTTATCTGAAAAATGAAGTTTCGAATCCATCTCAAACTTCTTTCCGATGAGCGTTTCAAAGTAATCTTCAATCTTAGATTTTTCGATTGTAAAATGCTCTAATTCCCATTCTACACGCATAAAAAAGGTCTTAGAATCCTGATCAACGTGTTGTTCTAAATCAATTATGTTTCCATGATTTTTGAATAGAAAATCCGTTACAGCAGCTACAATTCCTTCTTTATCTGAGCAATGAATTAATAAAATTGCGGTGTTTTTTCGTTGCATCTTTCAATGATGTTGTTTAAACCTATGAGGTTTTGAAAACCTCATAGGTTTGATGTGTCATTTAAATATTAAAACCCTTCCAAAATTTTATCAAATTTCCGTTTAATTTCCGCATTACAAAGATTCCCAACGCTGCCTTCATGCGTATGATTTATCTCCGTTTCAGGATCAAAACTTCCATCTTCAATCGCTGCACCGACTTCTTGATAAGCTGTTCTAAAAGGTGTTCCCGCTAATACTTTTTTGTTCACTTCTTCGACACTGTATAAATATTTATACTTTGAATCGTCCAAAAGACCTTTTGTAACTTCAATTTTTGGAATCACAAAAGCTGTCAATTCCAAACATTGTTTTACCGTTTGAATGCCCGGAAAAATTGCTTCTTTCAAGAGTTGAAAATCACGGTGATAACCAGAGGTTAAGTTACTTGTCATCATCGCAACGTTTGTTGGTAAAGTCAATAATTGATTCGTTTTCGACCGAATTAATTCAAAAACGTCGGGATTTTTTTTGTGCGGCATAATACTCGAACCTGTCGTATATTCCTTTGGCAATTTCAAAAATCCGAAGTTTTGAGAATTAAATAAACAGACATCTGCGGCTAATTTATTTAAAGTATTTCCTAACATTGCCAACGAAAAAGCGATTGATAATTCCGTTTTCCCTCTGCCCATTTGTGCATAAACGACATTATAACTCAAATCATCAAATTCCAACGTTTCGGTGGTGTGCGTTCTATTCAACGGAAACGAACTTCCATAACCTGCACCAGAACCTAATGGGTTTTGATTAATTGTTTTGTAAGTCGCCAAAAGCTGTTGTAAATCGTCCGCCAAAGATTCTGCAAACGCACCAAACCACAAGCCAAATGACGAAACCATCGCAATCTGCGTATGTGTATAACCGGGCATTAAAACGTCTTTATACGCTTCACTTTGCATTTGCAAACCTTCAAATAATGCTGCCACTAAATCTACAATTTCTTTTAATTCTGCTCGGAAATACAACCGTAAATCCACCAAAACTTGGTCATTTCGAGAGCGACCAGCATGAACTTTCTTACCAATATCGCCTAATTTATCAATCAACAAAAACTCTACTTGCGAATGAATATCTTCCACACTTTCATCAATCGTAAAATTACCATTTTCAATATCGCTCAGAATATTATTTAATTCTAAAGTCAATATTTCCAAATCTTTTGTAGTCAGTAAATCAATCTTTTGTAGCATCTTAATATGTGCCATCGTGCCAATCACATCATATTTTGCCAACTGTAAATCCAGTACGCTATCTTGTCCAATTGTAAATTGTTCTACCAATTTATTAATTGAAAAGTCTTTTTGCCAAAGTTTCATTTTGCTAGTTTTTAACTACTTATGTTAATTCAAGTTCACCATCTAAAAACCCAAATAGAAACCGTCATACCGACGAAAGTCGGTATCTCTCAAAGGCAATGGCTCAAAATTGTAACTTCCACAACTTCTTAAATCCGAGCTTTTATAGCATTGAGTCCTTACGCTGATGAGATGCCAATCCTCGTCGGTATGATGGTTTTTATTAAAATTTTATATTTTCAATAAATTCAATATACAAATCAATTCCATCTTCAATCTCCTTCAAATAAATAAACTCATCAGCCGTATGCGACCGTTCCGACTTCCCAACGCCCATTTTTACCGTCGGAAAATCCAGCAACGCTTGGTCAGAAAGCGTCGAAGAACCAAAATATTCTAATCCTAAACTCAAGCCACTTTTCACCAAAGGATGCGACAAATCAATGCCCGAAGAATTCAACCGAAACGAACGAGCTTTCAATTCCGATTGCGTATTTTTTTGTAAAAACTCAAAAACGCCTTGATTCGTGTGCATTTCCGTTGTCCGAATATCCATGACGAATTTACACATATCCGGCACAACATTGTGTTGCGTTCCTGCTTCGATTTGCGTCACCGACATTTTGGTTTTTCCCAACAGTTCAGACACTTCCGCAAATTCATAATTCCTAATAAAATCAATATCTTCCAACGCAATATACATCGCATTCAAACCTTCTTCCCTCGCAGCATGACCAGCTTTTCCGTGAGCAATTCCATCCACAACCATCAATCCTTTTTCTGCAATTGCCATCCGCATCTGAGTCGGTTCGCCTATAATTCCACCCATTAGTTCACCAAAATCACTTTTAATCGAAGCAATCCCATTTTTACCTGAAATTTCCTCTTCGGCAGTCGCTGCATAAATTAAATTAAACGGCATTTCTCGTTTGTGAAAGTGCAAAAAAGTCGCCATCAAGCTCACTAACGAAGCACCAGCGTCATTACTTCCTAAACCATATAATTTCCCATTTTCAACGCTCGGCTCAAATGGGTTTCTCGTCCAACCTTGTACGGGTTTCACCGTATCATGATGAGAATTCAATAAAATCGTCGGCTTATTTTCATCAAAATATTTTGATTTACACCAAATATTATTGCCCTTTCGTATGGTTTGAACATCGTTTTTTTGTAGGAAATTATTGATAATTTCAGCGGTGTGGTGTTCTTCTTTTGAGAAGGAAGACGTTGATATAAGGTGTTTTAATAAATTTATGGCTTGTTGTTTCATTTTTCTATTTTTTACTCATAATCTAAAAAGCAACGGCTTTTATTTAAGTTTTTATTCATTCAGTATTAAATGAGTAGTTCAATACAAACTTCGTCCCCCCAATTTCTACCAAACCAACCCCATTTTCCAAAGCCAAAAATGCATTATCAATTTTCGGAATCATGCCATCAAAAATGATTTTATCGATTTTCAATTGTTCATAATCACTTTTAGTAATCAATGGAATCAATGAATTATCATCTTCCGCATCATATAAAACTCCGGCTTTTTCAAAGGTATAAGCCAATTCCACTTCAAAATATCTACTTAAAGAAACAGCTAAAGCCGAAGCGATTGTATCCGCATTTGTATTCAATAATTGTCCTTTTTTATCATGCGTAATTGCACAAAAGACTGGCGAAATTCCTAAGTTAATTAATTGACTCAATAATTCCGAATTACAAAAATCTATATCACCCACAAAACCAAAATCTATATCTTTTACAATTCGCTTATGGGTTTGGATAGTGTTCAAATCTGTACCATTCAACCCCATCGCATTACAGCCTAAAGCTTGTAAATCAGCCACTATTTGTGTATTCAACAAACCTGAATAAACCATCGTCACGATTTCTAAAGTCGCTTCGTCTGTCACCCGTCTGCCGTTTATCATCGTTGGTTCGATGTTCATTTGTTGACTCAATTCTGAGGCTTTTCGTCCGCCACCATGAACGAGTATTTTAGGTATTTTTATCGCGGCAAAATCTTTCAAGGCTTCCGCCAGTTTTGCTTTATCATTAATGATTTTTCCGCCAATTTTTATAATTTTTAGTTTCATAATCATAAGGATTCTAACATTCGTTTCAAAACTGCCTGTGCTGCAAACGTCCGATTATTCGCCTGTTGAATCGCTAAGGATTGCGAACCGTCCAAAACTGCATCTTCCACCACGACATTCCGACGAACAGGTAAACAGTGCATAAAATAACCGTTATTAGTTAAGTTCATTTTTTCTTGTGTGACCATCCAATCATCTTGATTTTGCAACGACTGTCCGTAATTATTGAATGACGACCAGTTTTTGGTATAAATAAAATCTGCACCTTCAAACGCCTTCTTTTGGTCATATTCTACCGTTGCACTTCCAACAAAATTGGGTGATAATTCCATACCTTTTGGGTGTGTAATCGTCAAATCGTAACCTGCGGCTTGTGTCCAAATCGCAAAAGAATTAGCGACCGATTGCGGCAAGGCTTTCGGATGCGGTGCCCACGACAAAACTATTTTTGGCTTTTTAACCGCCTTATATTCTTCAATCGTCACCAAATCTGCCACTGATTGCAGCGGATGTTGTGTGCTACTTTCCATATTCAAAATCGGTACGGACGCATTTTTCAAAAAAGCATTTATCAATTTTTCGCCGTAATCTTCCACTTGATTTTCCAACGTCGGAAACGCTCGAATGCCCAAAATATCAAAATATTGACTCATCACCGCAGCCGCTTCCTTGACGTGTTCCGCCTTATCGACATTCATCACCGCACCATCTTCAAACTCCAATTGCCAACCATCATTTGTATTCAAAACGATGCTTTCCAAACCTAAGTTTTGAGCCGCTTTTTGCGTACTAATTCGAGTTCGTAAACTACTATTAAAAAATAATAAACCTAAGGTTTTGCCAATGCCCAAATGTCGATACGCCAAAGGCGAAGCCTTTAATTCCAATGCTTCCTGTACTAATTTTGGAATGTCTCTGATGTCGTTTTGTGTAATGAAATTCATGGTTTTAGTTTAATAAAGAGACCTGACAGGTTTTTAAAACCTGTCAGGTCTTCGATTTCAATTTTATTCGTAATCTGAAAGTGCTTTTTCGAAAATATCCAAAAATAAATCCGCTTCTACCTTTGTCACATTCAAAGGTGGTAACAAACGAATCGTATTCGGATTACCAGCAGAACCAGTAAATAAGCGATACGCTTTAACCAGTTTCGTTCGCAATGCTTTAACGGGAAAATCAAAATCAATTCCAATCATCAAACCTCTTCCACGAACCACTTTTATTACAGGGATTTGTTTTAATTTGGATTGTAAATAATTACCAATTCTATTTGCATTATCCAAAAGGTTCTCATTTTTAATCACATCCAAAACGGCAATTGCAGCGGCACAGGCCAAATGATTACCTCCGAAAGTCGTTCCTAATAGGCCATAACTCGCCTTATATTTTGGGGACAATAAAATTCCACCAATAGGAAAACCATTTCCAATTCCTTTGGCAATCGAAATAATATCTGGTTGAATATCAGCATATTGAAAAGCAAAATATCGTCCACTTCGTCCGCTTCCCGATTGGACTTCATCTAAAATTAACGGCACGTTATGCGTTTTACACAATTCAGCAACGGCTTCCAAAAAGGAAACTTCGGGAATATAAATTCCGCCAACGCCTTGAATTCCTTCAATAATTACCGCGGCAATATCGCCTTTTTCCAAAGCCATTTTTACAGGTTCAACCTCGTTTAATTTCAACCATTCTCTATCAAAGGTTTGGTTAATCGGTGCTTGTATTTTTAAATTATGCGTAATGTTTACAGCTGAAGAAGTTCGACCGTGAAAAGCATTTTCAAAAGCAATAATTTTCGTTTTGCCGGTTGCAAACGAAGCCATTTTTAAAGCATTTTCATTCGCTTCTGCCCCGGAACTACACAAGAATAATTGGTAATCTTCCAAACCTGACAACGCACCCAACTTTTCCGCCAGTTCGACTTGCAAACTGTTTTCTACCGAATTAGAATAAAAGCCCAAATTCGCCAACTGCGAACTCACTTTTTTTACATAATGTGGATGTGAATGTCCAATCGAAATAACGGCATGACCGCCATAAAAATCTAAATATTTTGTACCCGCCTTATCGTAAATATAGCAACCGTCGCCCTTTACGGGTTCGATATCAAAGACGGGATAAACGTCGAATAATTTCATTTCTTCATAATTTACTTCACCAACTAAAACCCCAAAAAAGTCCGTCATTCCGACGAAAGTCGGAATCTCCCAAGCATTCGATTATCCATCTTTAAGAAGCACAAAATAAAAACTTGACTTTTTAAAATTTAGGGCTTTTTGTTCACCATCAAACCATCATTTGAAAAATTCTAAAGCCTTTAATTTTCGATAATATTGGTTTGTCGGTGAACTTAATTATTCAATATTTCGGGACAACAAGTTTTAAATTTCTTCTTTCTAAAAATTTGTGTCTTTAACGCTTGGGAGATTCCGACCTTCGTCGGAATGACGGACTTTTTTAGGTTTTTAGATTTGTTTTTTGATTGTTTTTTATTAAAAATAAACAGCCTTCAATCCTAATCCCATTTTCTCCGGCAACCCTAAAACCAAATTCATATTCTGAACAGCCTGTCCTGATGCACCCTTTAATAAATTATCAATCATACTGATTATCAATAGTTTATCACCATGTTTTGATAAATGAATTATACATTTATTCGTATTGACAACTTGTTTTAAATTTGGGTTTTCCGTTGTAACAATTGTAAAAGCAGAATCTTTATAAAATGTATGATACCATTCGTAAGCAGTTTCAATTGAACCTTCAAACTTAGTATAAAGACTTGCGTAAATGCCTCGAGCGAAGTTTCCACGAACTGGCAAAAAGTTGATTTCACTTTTAAAATCAGGCTGTAATTGCGTTAGACTTTGTACAATCTCATCTAAATGTTGATGCGAAAAAGGTTTATAAATCGAAACATTATTCAATCGCCAACTAAAATGTGCCGTTTCCGTAGGTTGTTGTCCAGCACCAGTTGAACCCGTCAAAGCATTAATATGAATATCATTTTTTAATGCTTTATTTGCTGCCAAAGGTAGTAATGCCAATTGAATTGCGGTCGCAAAACAGCCAGGGTTTGCAATTCTAATGGATGCTTTTATCGCTGCTTTCTGTAATTCTGGCAAGGCATAAACGAAATTATTACCCTTCTCTTTCAATCGAAAATCACGACTTAAGTCTATAATTATAATGTTTTCTGGAATCTCATTTTCAGTCAAAAAAGTTTTAGAAAAACCGTGACCGGAACAAATAAAAATTACATCAACATCTAATTTCATCTTATTGGTAAACGTCAAATTAATATCACCTACTAAATCTTGGTGAACAGCACTAATCTGCTTTCCATTTTGGCTATTACTCCATACAAAATCAATCGTGACTTGCGGATGATGAACGAGTAAACGTAACAATTCGCCAGCCGTGTAACCGCCGCCGCCAATAATGCCTATTTTGTAATTCATATTTTAATATTATTGTTCCTTTTGTGTCTTTTGTGGTTTTGAACCATGCACTGAATAATAAATTTGTTGTGGGTTTGCCAATATTTTAATAAACCCTTTTGCATCGTCAGCCGACCAGCCTTTATTCATCTCACCGTAAACGCCAAAAGATGATTTCATCAAATCATTGTCAGATGTAATTCCCAGCAATTCAAAACGATACGGCAATAAAACCAAATGAACTTGACCGGACACATGTTGCTGCGTATCCTCCATGAAAGTTTCCATGTTTCGAGCAACAGGTTCTAAAAACTGCCCTTCATGTAACATCATTCCATACCAATTCGCTAATTGATCTTTCCAATGCTGTTGCCATTTAGTGAGCGTATGTTTCTCTAATAAATGGTGTGCTTTGATAATAATCATCGGTGCTGCGGCCTCAAAACCAACCCGTCCTTTGATGCCAATAATAGTATCACCCACATGAATATCTCGACCGATTGCGTAAGGTGCAGCAAGTGTTTGCAAGGCTTGAATTGCTTGAACCGGATGCTCAAAAGTTTGATCATTAATGCCTTTTAATTCGCCTTTTTCAAAGTGCAAAGTCAGTTTAGTTGGTGCTGTTTTTTCTAATTGTGATGGATAAGCAGATTCGGGCAAAGCTTCATCTGAAGTTAAGGTTTCTACGCCACCGATAGACGTTCCCCAAAGTCCTTGATTAACCGAATATTTTGCTTTTTCCCAACTCCAATCCACACCATTTTCTTGTAAATACTCAATTTCTGCTTGACGCGAAAGCTGCAAATCTCGAATTGGAGTAATAATTTCTAAATTATTACCCAATACTTGAAAGGTCAAATCAAATCGAATTTGGTCATTTCCCGCTCCTGTACTTCCGTGTGCAACTTTTGTTGCGCCGACTTTATTCGCATAATTCGCTACTTCCAACGCTTGAAACATCCGTTCAGCACTTACAGAAAGTGGATAAGTATTATTCCGTAAGACATTTCCATAAATCAAATATTTCAAACATTCTTCATAATATTTATGCGTCACATCAATTGCTTCAAAAGATTTCGCGCCTAATTCATAGGCTTTTTTTTCGATTACTTTTAATTCTGCTTCTGAAAATCCACCAGTATTGATGATAACGGCATGAACCTCTAAGCCTTTTTCTTTCGTCAAATACTTGACACAAAAAGAGGTATCTAATCCGCCACTATATGCTAACACTACTTTGTGATCACTCATTATTTTCTTGATTTTATTTTGCTAATGTTATATTTATTTCACTATCTAAAAAAACCAAATAAAGACCTTCATCGGTATGACGGTTTTAATGGATTTTTTGGGTTTGATTCTTTCGTTTAACCTTTTGTCAAAATCATTTCCGACAAATCCATTTTCATTTTCAACTCATTTCCTGATGGTGCTAACATGCCGGTACACAAGCAAAGTTTTCGTTCATTACGTTGCAGAATATCATAATTTGGGCAGCTTTGACAGCCCTTCCAAAAGGTTTCATCCTGCGTTAATTCTGCGAAAGCGACTGGTTTGTAACCGAGTTCAGAGTTGATTTTCATTACGGCTGCACTTGTTGTAATTCCAAAAACTTTTGCTTTTGGATACTTTCTCTGAGCTAATTTGACGGCTTTTTCTTTTATCGCTCTTGCTAAACCGTTTCCACGAAATTCGGGATTGACGATTAAACCGGAATTCGCAACATATTTGCCATGCTCCCATTTTTCGACGTAGCAAAACCCTGCTAAATTTTCACCTTGCAGGGCGATGACTGCATTACCATTTCGCAATCGTTTATTAATATATTCTGGTTCTCGTTTCGCTATTCCAGTACCTCGAACCTTTGCCGATTCTTCGATTAATTTACAAATCGCTTCTGCATAAACCTGATGTTTTGCTTGACCGATGATGATTTTAAATTTCATGGTTGAATTAAAATTATTGGAGTGCACAATTGACAATTGTGAATACTAAATCTCCATCAAAAAATAATTAGAAAGAAGTACAAGCTACATTAATAATGTAGTTGTGTTTTTTGAAAAAACGATAGCCAGAAAAGCTATCCAGAGGATAATATGTGAATAGTTCGCCCTAAAGGCGGGGAGTGCGGCGACGACGAGGTGCTTCAACCGAGAAGTTGAAGTTTATAGAAAAAATAATATGTGTCGTCATTAATTTCATGGAAGCAAATATATTAGAACTTTTCGTTTATCACAATTATTAATTGGTAAAAATGAATTAATATTAATATTAACACTTTTTCGTTGTTAAAACAACAAATTCATTTGCCTTTTTTTGGTAAAATAATATTTTAATAAATTAGCATTCAATAAATCAAATTTGGGAAAGCGATATTTTTAAAATGGAAAATATTTTTCAGCAAGAAAATAGACAAATTCTTTGGAATCGTTTAAATATTCAACAGGGTGGAAAATAGTGATGATTTTTATAAAAAAAATCTACTCCTCACAAGCGCGAGTGCATTACAGAGAAGAATGTTTAGACCATAAAAAAAGCGACTCCAAGGAATTTATCCTCAAAGTCGCTTTCACTAATATTTCTGTCAATCGTTAATTTAATTCAACGATTTTTCTGTTACTTCTTTTGTTATGATAACCTTACTATTTTCTTTATCAAAAGTGGCGATTAAACTCCCTTCTTTTGAGTTATCACTTAGAATGAATTCCGCTAACGGATCTTCTAAATATTTCTGAATAGCACGGTGAAGTGGTCTTGCTCCGAATTGTGGATCGTAACCTTTTTCTGCTAAGAATTTTTTCGCTTCATCGCTCAATGATAATTTGTAATTGATCGCTTCCAAACGTTTGTAAACGTCCTTCATTGCAATATCGATTATTTCA
>CAWVWD010000035.1:0-16018 GCA_963933585.1 uncultured Saprospiraceae bacterium | reverse complement strand
CAAGGGTTGACTTTTGAATCTGATTTCGAACTCGGAAAAGGAACATTGACGAGTTCGGCAAGTGCAGCGATTTCGAGAGGGAAATTTGGACGAAATACGTTGGCGACACAAGAAGGAAATCAAGGACCTTATAAGCTTTTGGGAAATGATGGCGAGTTATTCATCATCGTGCTTTCGGGAACGGAACGGGTTTTCTTGGATGGACAATTATTAACTCGTGGACAAGAAAACGATTATATTATTGATTATAATCGTGGTGAAGTCCGCTTTACAGCAAATCGATTGATTACTAAAGATGTACGGATTTTGGTCGAATTTGAATATACAAATAATGAATATCAACGCTCTTTATTAGCTTTGAATTTGGATTACAAAACCGATAAACTAAGATTAAATCTGAACGCTTACAATGAGCAAGATGGCAGAACGCCAACGGTTCAAGGTGCGTTAAGTGAAGTACAACAGTTGGCATTGGCGAATATTTCGGATGCTACAGGAAGTGATTTTGTAACTAGTGTTGATACAGCAGAATTTCGTTCGGATAGGATTTTGTATAAAATGGTTGATACGTTGATAAATGGCTTTTTATTCGATAGTATTTTGGTGTATTCTACGAATCAAGATAGTGCGATTTTTGAAGCTGTTTTTTCGCAAGTTGGATTGGGAAATGGAAATTATATTCGCTTACAATCATCCGCAAATGGAACGGTCTTTCAATGGGTTTCTCCTGATTTTATAACCGGGAAACCAACCGGAACACATGAACCTATTGTCAAATTAGTCGCTCCAAACCGACAACAAATGCTCGTTTTGGGTGGCGAATATCAATTGACAAAATCCTCTAAAGTTTGGTCAGAAATTGCGTTAAGCAATCGAGATTTGAATCGGTTATCGGCTGTTCAAGGGAAAGATAACTTAGGCTTAGGTTTTAATTTGGGTTATGAAAATCGACTTTCTTTTGGTAAAAAGGATTCAACCAAAATCAAAAAAAATGAATTGACGCTTAATGCTAATTATGAATTTATAGAACACTCCTTCAATCCATTAAATCCATATCGAGGTCGAGAATTCACACGAGATTGGAACGTAACCGGATTGGAACGAACGGATGAACACATTGTTACGACAGGTTTTACGTTTAAAAGAGCAAAAGTTGGAACATTGCAATATAATTTTTCGACTTTCCTAAAAGATAGTTTGTACAATGGATTTCGGAATTATGCTGTTTTTGTTGCTCGACCAAAAAATTGGGATATTCGATTAGAAATGAATTATTTAAATACAAACGAATTAAGCGGGAAATCCACTTTCTTTCGTCCAAAAATCAATATTTCTAAAACCTTTGAAAAGCTAAATAATTGGCAAATCGGAGCTTACGCCGAACGAGAAAAAAATCAACGTTTCGGACAAAATTCCGATACACTTTCCGGCACGAGTTTTTATTATGATGTCGTTCGAGGATTTATCAAAAGTCCACAAAAAAATGATTTGCAATTAACTTTTAATTACCAAGAACGAACCGATTTTTTACCAAAAGAAAGTAGCTTTCGAGAAATTACGAAAGCCGACGAATTAAATTTACAAGGCGAATGGAAAAAAGGAACGGCTTCTAATTTGCGTTTAAATTTGACTTACCGAAATCTAAATATTATCGATTCTACTTTGACTAATATCGAACCTCAAACGACGTATTTAGGAAGAATTGAATACGCATTAAATCTAAAAAAAGGATTGTTTCGAGCGAATACGACTTATGAAATCGGTTCGGGACAGGAACAGAAAATACAGTTTAACTATATTCAAGTCGAAGCTGGACAAGGGACTTATACTTGGATTGATAGAAATCAAGATAGTTTGAAACAAGTCGATGAATTTGAATTAGCAGCTTTTCAAGATCAAGCGAATCACATTAGAATTGCGACTTTCACAAACGAATTTATCCGAACAAATACGGTTCGGTTTAACCAAAGTGTCGGTTTAAATCCGAAAGCAATTTGGTATAAAGAGAAAGGTGTTCGAGGGTTTTTGGCAAGGTTTGCGACACAATCGGCTTGGCAAATTAATCGTAAAGTATTGATTGCTCCCGACGTTGTCGCATGGAATCCGTTTCAAACGGAAATCTCTGATACGGCTTTGGTTTCGCTGACAGCAAATGTGCGTCACTCCTTATTTTTTAATCGAACAAACCCGAAATTTGGTGGCGAAGTCGGTTATTTTAATAATGGAAATCGAGTAATTTTAACGACCGGTTTTGAAAGTCGAAGCCGACAAGAAACATATTTGAATCTTCGGTGGAATATTACAAAAGCCGTGAATTTTAAAATTAAAATGGCTTTTGGAACATTGGTAAACGATTCTGAAATATTTAATACCCGAGATTATGCGATTGATTTTCAAGAGTTTGAACCCGAAATTTCCCTTTTCGCATTCGATAGAACCCTACGAACTTCTATCAAATACCGCTATAAAAATAGCTTAAATACTTTAGAAAATACAGACGAATCTGCAACTGCAAACGAAGGGAAATTGGAATTAACCTATAATAAAGCGAGGAAAAGTTCGTACCGTTTGAATTTCAGTTATGTCAATGTCAACTTCACTGGAACGCCAAATACGCCAGTAGAATTCACGATGTTGGAAGGTTTAAAAAATGGTCAAAACTTCATTTGGAATTTGACTTTTAATCGTTCGATTGCGAGAAATATTCAATTGTTGATGACTTATGAAGGTCGAAAAACGGGTGAAGCAAACGTGATTCATGTGGGACGGGCGAGTGTACGAGCGAGTTTTTGATAGAAGAATGGAATCAAGAAAAAGTTCAAAAAGGACCGTTATTCCAATTTCTATCGGAATAACGGTCTTTTTTTGATTTTACCCTTTCTTCAACCGAATCGTTAGCCAAGGTTTCACAAAATGATGCTTTTCTAACGTCAAGAAATTAGAAAACCTGGGTAAAATCACAGATTTTCTGCGGCTTCCAATATTGATAATCAATTCATCGCCATATTTCTCAATTGTAATTTCCTCCTCTTCCACGAAATGCAATTTGAGTTTAATCAAAAATGCCTCTTTCGTTTCGAGTACTTCAAATGGTTTTTCGTTATGAAGTACGAGGGAAGGGTCTTCACCTTCATAAATAGAATCACCGATTTTATCCAGCAAATCCAAACCAAAAACTTCCTCCCCTTGATGTCCAACTTTGAAAATTGGTAAGGGAGAAAAGGTCTCTTCGATTTCTTTTAAATATTCGGTTTGAGCTTTCACATATTTTGAAAAAACGCCAACACCAGCTTCCTCAGGAAGAATTCGATTGACAATAATTGCATCGACATTATAACCGTATAATTGCAAATAAGTGTACGCTCGTTTCGCTTCTTGAATTACCATTCGTTCAGGATTTGCAACGATTCTGATGGAACAAATGTCAGGATTCAAAAATACTTTTTGGATGCTTTCCAATTTATCAAATAGATTCTCCAATTCCTCATAACCTTTGTCCAACGGAACACCAGTCGTTCCTCGAACCACTCGACCCAATGTTTTAATTGCCAACCGTTGTCCTGGAAAAGCTTTTGTTATCCAAGATTTCATTACTTGTGGCAAACTCAAAAGTGTCAATGTTTCGCCTGTCGGAGCGGAATCAATGATGATTAAATCGTAATCATCCTCCCGATAATATTTTTCTAACCACAAAAAAGCCGAAGCTTCTTCCATCCCTGGCAAAACCGATAATTCTTCGGCTACAACATTATCTACGCCACGCCATTTGAAAATTGTCAACATTAATTGTCGCATATTCCCCCAATGTTTTTTCATGGAGTAATACACATCGAATTCTTGTGCGTATAAATTAGGAGCGATTTTCGTTGGTTCGGGCGATAAATCGACATCCAACGCATCCGATAAACTGTGAGCGGGATCAGTTGAAATCACTAATGTTTTAATACCTTGTTGAGCTGTTTTGAGTGCAGTCGCAGCGGCTACCGTTGTTTTTCCAACACCGCCTTTTCCTGTAAATAGTATGATTCGCATTTTTTTTCTTTTTTATATTTATCTCCCGCAGGTATTGCAGAATCCGCAGATTTTTTTTCTAATGTAATTTGATAAAAATACAACTAATGTGATAAGATTTCAGGTGATTTAGAGGAATGTTGATAAAAATCAGTTGTGTAAACAAAAAAAGGACTTCTCTTCTAATCTGCCGAGGCGGGATAATTTTCTAAAAATAAGTGATGGTCACGCTTAAAGCGTTAGAAGAGGTCATAAAAAAGGATTGAACGTTTTTAAAAAACATTCAATCCTTTTTGAATAATAACCATCGATTTTTCGGGACAATAATGAAACAATCAATCTTAATAAGCCCTAGACATTTTTCTCGAAGCTCTTTTTTTCGAAACATTATTTCGATATTGGAATTGTTGCGTTTGCTTAGTATCATCGCTATTCTCAAAAGTAATGATGTAACTATTACCTTTTTGTTGAAGTATAATTTGACTTGGAAAACCAGGTTTTGAGTTTTCAAAAGTCGAAATACCATTGATATAGCTAATTAACTCAAACGTCATCGGTGATTTTCCTTCCCCAAAATTAGTGATGTAATATATCTTATTTCGGATTTGTTTGATTTCCATTTGCTCGATATATAATGTGTCGCCATTTTGAATCAAAAACCCGTTTGCTGCCAAAGTCTTTTTATCCGTTTGTGCCCATTTTTCATAAGATAAGCCCATCGGTGTATTATCAGACCAAGTTCCTTTTAACCAAGTAAATGTATTAATAGTTGGCTTTTCTGCTTTGTCTACTTTTTGTTTCGCTTCTGCTAATCCTTCTGAATCTACCTTATTCGAATTGTATTTATAGCTTTCTTTACTTCTTCGTGATTTAGCGGTTGGAATATTATTTTCCATTTTTATTTCATCACTCAAATTCGTTATTATTTTATCCTTTGAAAGCCGATAACCTGATGCCGTCACCTCTTTTACCAATATCTCTTCTTCTATTTTTTCTTCCGTAATTTCAGGTTTTGAATTACTTGTGATTACCGGTTTATTAGAAGGGTTTGACGGCTGATTGACCGCGGATTTCATCTTTTTATTTGCTTGTTTATCTACATTTATTTGCTTTTTTTCTAATAATTTTTTATCTGTTATATTAGAAATTCGCTCTCTTGAAACGGCCTCGTTCAACGCCAAAGGTTTCCTAATTACATCTGCAGTTTCGGCTACTACTTCGGCTTCTTCGGCTATTTCCAAATCTGTATCCTTTTCAACAGTTTCCGGCGCATATTCTTTTCTCCAATCCGAAGAATTATTATTTATACTGAATTCTTGCTTCTGTTCATTCAGTGCAAGTGCTTCATTTTTAGCTTGTTTTTCAGCCATCAACTCATCACCCTCTCGGAATAATGCAATAGCAGAAAGCATTGCTACGACTGCGACAACAGCAGCAGCAGTAGAAATATAACGATAAATCTTTCGGGTGCTATGGTTTTTTTGTCGGTCGAGTTTATCTTCCAATTTTGCCCAAGCATTACGAGAAGGTTGCTCATCTAATAGATGTTCGTTCTCTCTAAAAAGATTTGATATGTGATCATTTTCTGGATACATTTCTGGTAAAATAAAAGTGAATAATAAAATTTTGTTATCTTTTCACGAAGTTCTTTGTACGTCTTAACTTCTTTCCACTGCGTAACTATCAGGATAATTCTTTTCAACTAATTCTCGTAACCGTTTCTTCGCCAAAATTAGTTGAGATTTAGAAGTATTAATACTAATTCCTAAAATCTCTCCAATTTCCCGATGTTTGTAACCCTCAATAACATAAAGATTAAAAACTGTTCGATAACCCGTTGGTAACATTGCCAACAAGCCTAAAATATCTTGAGCGGCTAAATTCTCTTCAACGACAGGTTTTGCCGAAAGTGTCACATTAGAAATCTCAACAGAAAGTTTAAAGTTATTATTTTTCCGTAAAAACATCAACGCCTGATTCACCATGATTCGACGAATCCATCCTTCAAAACTTCCTGCTCCTTTGAACTTATCAATCTTTGATAGAACCTTATAGAAACCTTCCACCATCACATCTTCCGCATCCTCATAGTTCTTTACATACCGCCTGCATACTCCAAACATTTTTGGAGAATAGCGGTCGAAGAGAAACTTTTGAGCTCGTCGATTTTTGCTTCTACATTTTTCTATTAGTTCTTCTTCTGTCACTGGTTTTGGCAGTTTCTTTAGGTAATTGATTGCTTCATTTATTGGAACAGTTCGCCGTATCGCGATATATTTAAAATAAATGCCTCAATACATCTCGCTAAATTATAATTTTTTAGTTGAAATTCTATTTACTTAGATGTAAGATAGTTTGCTTTTGGCGTGTAGGCTTTTAAATTCTTTATGATTTTATCAGGCGTCATGAAATATCGTCCTTTTGGAACTTTTTTATTGCATGACGTATCGCTGTAATCAAACTGAAAAATAAGTTTGAAAAAACTAACTTTGCATGAAATTATAAAAAAGGAATGATGCTCAAAAATTATCTTCAAAAATACGGTTTACTGATTACGATTGTGTTACAAATGATTTTGTTAATCATTGGATTCAATAAAGCATTTTCTCGTGCAGGCGATTATATGTTTTTGAATATTTTTGATGGGTTTAAGAACTACTTCACGTTTCAATCTTATCTCTCACAACCAAAAGGTGATTTACTGAAATTTACGCAAATGAATTATCCGTATAGTGAATATATTTTCTATACCGATAATTCTCCAGCTATCGCTTTACCCTTAAAGTTTATTTCCGATAATATCATTGACTTAACTGCGATTGGCGTTCCTTTATATAATTTCATTCTAATTTTTGGTTATTTATTAACAACCGTTTTTACATATTTAATTCTAAAAAAACATTTACAAACGGGTTGGTTAATTATACTTTTTAGCATTTGTCTTTCTTGGATTCATCCACAGATATTGCGTCCGTTTGTTGGACATTTAAACTTAGGTTGGGCTTGGGTTTTATTGTTTGCAATGTATGCGACACAAAAAATAATGGATGCAGATTCAGACAAAAATCGAACTCAAAAATGGTTAATTGGTTTGACTTTAATGTTGATTTGGTCGGCATTTATTCATTTATATTATTTATTAATTAATGTAACTTTCCTCGGGTTCTGGGCAGTTGCGTGGGCGATTGATAATTACTGGAAAAAAGAAAATTGGTGGAAACCACTTCTAAAAGGAATCGTTCCAGGCGTTATTGCCTTAGCGATTACGATGATAATTATCCGATTAGTTGATACTGAATACGCGAATCGATTGGCAGCAAAAGGGTATAATTTTCAAGATTGGAAATTATATATTCCGTCGCTATTTCACTCTTACGAACACAATACGATGTACTTTCCATTTAGAGCAATAAAATCGATTAATTATGAATCGTATTCTTATCTCGGAAGTTTTGCTTTGTTCGGGATTCTTGGATTCCTAATTATTAGAATTTTGAAGCGTTCTGATTGGATTAAATCATTTATAGGGAAGCTGAAAATTGATAAAAATCGTATTTTATATTATTGGTTATTTGCCGCAATAATGATGAGTTTTATTGCATTAGGAAATGAAATTCACACGTCTAATTATAAGATATATAATTATCTAAGCCTATTTTATTATGTCAATCAAGTAACGGAAATGACCACTCATTTTAGATGTTTAGGTCGGTTTAGTTGGTTCTTATTTTGGGCAGTAAATTTCATTTTTGCATTTATTATTGACCAAATATTTATTAATTCTAATAAGCGATATTTCAAAATTATTGCAATTGTGTTAATTGGACTTTTAATCCTTGATGCAAAAGATTTTCTCATTCATTTTAATAAAATAGAACGAGCAAATCAATTAACTCATCAAGCTAATTTTCCGGAGATTATCGAATTAACAAAAGACCTTAATTCATCGGAATATCAAGCGATTTTACCAATTCCATATTTTCATACTGGTTCAGAAGACTTTCATTTCACACTTGACGCACCTGCGATGTGGCTTAATCGCTGTGGACAATTTCAGCAAGCAACGAATTTACCTTTGATTGCTTCACAAATGTCTCGAACCGCACATTATCAGCCACAAGAACTCTTCAGTATTTTTACAGATTCTATTCCAAACCAAAATTTATTAGACCGATTTAACGACAAACCTATCTTAGTTTTTTATTCCAAATTTCTAAATGAGAAAGACGATAAATGGATTAAAAATAAACGAGAACCATCATTCACAGTTGCGACGAAGGGAAAGGCAATTATCGAAAAGTATGACATGGTTTTGGTGAAAGAGACGAAAGATTTTGTAGTTTATCGGTGGAATATTGGAAAACTGAAATAATATATTTTCACGACAAAAATTAAATTTCGGATTTTTCTATCTATACTTTTCCATTTTCAAACGTTTCCTTTTTTGTGTATTTGTAGTGATCACTCGACTTTGAGTCGAATATTGTGAACTTAACAGATTCGATTCTTCTTCAAGAAAGCTCGAACGTAGTTACCTGATGACTCAAAATTATCAGGTGACTTGCTAAAATTGTTCTTTTCCTTAAGTTGATGACATTCGATTTTAAGTCAACCGAGGAGTGCTTATATGGGTTTTATTATCAAAAATCTTAAATGTCTTACGAGACAACTTAACTTCGCACCTTAATAAATTTAAAATTACCATGATTCAAAAAATTGGAAGTATTACTTTTTTAGTGTTTTTTACGTTCGTGGCAGTTGCTCAAGATATTGCAATTGGCGAATGGAAGGCACATTTGCCATTCCGTAAAGGAATTAGTGTCACACAGAGTGAAACCGACGTTTATTTGGCGTTTGAATCTCAAATTGCCATTGTTAATAAAGGAGAATTTTCGATTGAGCAATTGAATAAAGTCAATGGATTAAGTGATGTAAGTATTCAAGTGGTGAAGTATAATGAGGATAAAAAAATCTTGGTTGTCGCTTACGAAAATGGGAATATTGATTTAGTAAAAGAAAGTGAAATTATTAATATTAATCAAATCAAAGAAACCTTAACTTATACGAATAAGGCGATAAATCATATTTCTTTTGATGGTGATTATGCGTATTTGGCGTGTAATTTTGGCATCGTTCAGATAAATTTGGTTCGTAATGAAATTAAAGGAACTTTTCCATTTACAAATCCCGAAAAAGTCAATGCAACCGTATCATCGAATGGAAAAGTTTATGCATTTACGGATGAAGGAATTTTTGAAGGAGATACGACTCTAAATTTATTGGATTTTTCTGCTTGGCGAAAACACGATGATACGGATGGACTTTGGCAGGATAGTCGTTCATTGACTGCGACATTATTCGATGGACAAGTTTATGCCGATGTCGGTGATACGCTGATGCGTTATAATGGAATTACTTGGGAAACTTTTGAAGTGTATGAATGGAATGGAAGTGGTTTTGATACGCTTTCGCAATTTCATAGTCCAAATTTTGACATTAAATATATAGAACCGAATTATAATGAAACGTCAATCGTGGTGAGTTGGGATGGAAAAACTGGTCCTGCACGAATGACAGCAATTGATGAAAATGGTTCGTATTTTATCCGATATAGCCCAAGTGTTTTTGCAAATCTAAACCAAGCAATTATTGACCAAAATGGTCGTTGGTGGCTTACCGACGAGTTTCGAGGAAGTAGTTATAGTTCAAACGGTTATGTGGCCATTACGCCAAACGCACCTTTTAATAAAGGCGTGCAAGGTTTGGCAGTTAAAGATAGTAAGGTTTGGGTTGCAGGTGGAACAATCGAAAACTGGACAGGCACGGCGGATTACTCAGGAACTTATCTTTTGGAGGAAGGATTTTGGAAACGATACAGCAATACAGATTATTCGGAATTAGATACCGTTCCTGATCATATTCGAGTGGCGACTCACCCGACAAATGGCAAGGCTTATTTAGCCACTTTTGGTAATGGGGTGGTAGAAATTGATGGGGATAATATTACGATTTATAAAGAAAATTCTTCTTTGCAGCCGGATATTTTAGATCAATCAAAATATAAAGTTTCTGGAATCGCTTTCGATGAATCGGGAAATCTTTGGTGTAGTAATTTTGGAGCTACAAATCCAATTTCTGTGATGAAAACGGATGGAACTTGGGAAAGCTTTACGGCTCCGAGTCAGTTTCAACGTATTGTTGATGTGATTGTAGATTATAATGGTTACAAGTGGTTTGCTACGAAAGGTAGTGGAAATGGAAATGGAATTTTGGTCTTTGATGAAGGTGATTTGAATACGCCGGGAGATGAACGTTATGCAATTCTAACGGCGGATAATTCAGCACTACCAAATAATGATGTGATTAGTTTAGCGGTAGATTTGGATGGCGAAGTTTGGGTGGGAACCTCACAAGGAACAGCACTTTTTGAATGTGCTTTTAACGTTTTTGATGGCGAATGTTCTGGTCGTCGTGTGGTCACTTCAGCGAATGGCTTTGGCGATTATTTATTGAAAACACAAATTATTAACGTAATCGCTGTCGATGGTGCGAATAGAAAATGGTTCGGAACTTCAGCAGGAATTTTTGTTCAATCGGAAGATGGACAAGAAGAAATTCTACGTTTAAACGTGAACAACTCGCCACTTTATAGTAATAATATTATCGCTCTAGCGATTGATGATAAAACGGGAGAAGTTTATATCGGAACAGATAGAGGTTTAATTTCTTATAAAAGTGACGCTACGAAAGGAACAGACTATCACGATAAAACGGCAATTTTAGCTTATCCAAATCCTGTCCGACCGGGTTACGAAGGTTCAATTGCAATTCGAGGTTTGGTGGAAGGAGCAAATGTGAAAATTACAGATATTAATGGGGTGATGATTTACGAAACGACAGCTTATGGTGGACAAGCCGTTTGGGACGGAAAAGATTACAATGGACGAAAAGCGGCAAGTGGCGTTTATTTGGTTTTCAGTAGTCGAAAAGATGGTTTAGATGCGATTGTTACTAAGATTTTATTTATCAATTAGTAGCGTTACTGGGGGCGTTGTTCCTTGGAATGCTTTTCAAGGAACAGGTCGTGCAAGATTTCGGGGTGTTTCTGCTCGATATGAAGCAGATAATCCTCCTAATGAAATAGAAGTTGCTCCTATACTGAGCAATTGTTATAATTGTGGGTATTAAAATTCAATTTATTCATTAAAAAAAACAAGAAAATAAAAAATTCAATATTATTACTTTTGTTATTTATAAGTATAGTTAGTTGTGAAAAATAAAATGTTACACAAGATGATACTATTTATAATAATTTAATGATGAATCTTGCACCATCAATTGATGATTTCGGTGCAAGTATTAATATCATTGCTAATGATATAGGTTCAGCAGCTAATCATCCAAATCAAATATCTATTGATGGTAGACTTAAAGACGAGAATAATAAGAATAAAGCGGTTGATTTAATTAAAGTAGAGAATTTTGAGTTGGAATTACAGGATAATCAATCTTACCAAAAATATTTATATCATGGTGACGCTCACTATGTAGGTATTAAAAATAAATTTGGAGGACAGGTTCGTTTAACGGTTGAGGATAATATTTTTCCTAATCTATCAGTAGATGTAGATTTACCAGAACCAATAGAAGTAGACCTTAATTCAATAAATTCAACTTTAAGTAAAGATGGGTTGACCATTAATTGGACATCTTATGAAAATGATTTGCAAATTGGTATTTTAGTACGTTATAATTCTGTTCTATCGGAAGCTTTAGAAGGAATGCCTCGTGCAGATATTAGTGTAATGAAGTACCTTGAGGATATAACAGGAACGTTTACTTTTTCAGCGACTGATTTTAGCAGAATTTCCTATATTAGGTTGGATTTCAATTTATGTAGGGAGAGCGGAACTAGATGTTATTCTGAAAGACGGCAAAAAAATCTTGTTTAATAGCCTATATTATCAACTGGTTTCTGATTATCAACTGGTAGAATAATAAGATTAAATAAAAAAAAACGCCCAACACTTCAAAAAAAGCGTTGGGCGTTCAATATATTAGGCAAAGGCAGTGCCATTTGCCCTACGTCAATTCCACCACCAAATCATCCTGTTCCACCAAAGTCCGTTCCTTCAAATGCACTTTCGCAACCGTTCCAGCCATCGGCGAAGTAATCGTACTTTCCATTTTCATCGCTTCGATGATAAAAAGTGGCGTATTTGCTTCGATTGTGTCGCCTTCTTTGACTAATATTTTGGATAAATTGCCTTGAAGCGGTGAACCGATTTCGTTCGTTTTTGTCGCTTTAGCATGTGCTTCTTTCGTCACTTTTATCGAATTATCTTTCACCACGATAGAACGAGCTTGACCATTCAATTTAAAGAAAACGACCCGTTGCCCGGAAGCATTTGGTTCGGTCATATTCAAGTATTGAACAATCACTCTTTTTCCACCTTCTATTTCCACCATGATTTCTTCATTTGGCTTTAAGCCATAGAAAAATGCCAAAGTTGGGATATTTTTCGCATCACCAAATTCTTGAACATGGTCGTAATAATCACGGTAAACTTTCGGATATAATTTGTAAGATAAAAAGTCCGTTTCGGTTTCGTATTTGTCGAATTCTTTTTGAAAGGCTTTAAATTCGGAATCAAAATCCATCGGTGCAAGATGTGCGTTTGGACGTTCGGTATAAGGTTCTTCACCTTTCAAAATCATCTTTTGCAACTCTTTTGGAAATCCACCCTCTGGTTGTCCCAAATCTCCACGAAATAACGCTTTCACGCTATCTGGAAAAGCTAAATTGTCACCACGTTCTGTTACATCTTCTTTCGTCAAACCATTCGCAGTCATAAACATCGCCATATCACCGACGACTTTTGAAGAAGGCGTAACTTTCACCAAATCACCAAACATATCGTTCACGATTCGGTAGTTTGATTTGATTGTTTCAAATTTATCTTCTAACCCCAAGCCTCTCGCTTGTGGACGCAAATTTGAGTATTGTCCGCCCGGAATTTCGTGTTGATAAACCTCCGCAGTTCCACTTCTCAATTCTGTTTCAAACGGATAATAATATTGACGAATGGTTTCCCAATAATTTGAAAATTGATTCAAACTTGGCAAATCCATCGGATTTTCTCGTTCGTGACCTTCCAACATGGCAACAGCAGAATTAAAGTTCGGTTGAGAAGTCAAGCCAGACATCGAACTAATCGCCACATCGACGACATCCACACCGGCTTCAATCGCTTTTAAGTACGTCGCAATCTGAATCGAAGACGTATCGTGCGTATGTAAATGCAACGGCAAATCAATAGCTTCCCGCAATGCAGGAATCAAAATTTCTGCGGCACGAGGTTTCAATAAACCCGCCATATCCTTGATTCCGATAATGTGTGCACCGGCATCTTCCAAGCGTTTTGCCAAGTCGATATAATATTGTAACGTATATTTTGTACGGGTTTTATCCGTGATATCGCCCGTGTAGCAGATACAGGCTTCCGCCAATGAATTCGTATTTTCACGCACTGCTTTGATACTTGTTTCCATCGCATCAACCCAATTCAGGGAATCGAAAATACGGAAAATATCAACGCCTGTTTCGGCTGCTTTTTCGATGAATTTTACGACTAAGTTATCCGGATAAGCGGTATAACCAACAGCATTTGAACCACGTAACAACATTTGTAATAAAACATTCGGCATGGCTTCTCGCAATAATTCCAACCGTTTCCAAGGATTTTCTTTCAAAAATCGCAAGCAAACATCAAAAGTTGCTCCGCCCCAAACTTCCATTGAGAAGATATTCGGATGGTTTTTAGCAAAGCTTTCCGCGACTTCCATCATATCTGTTGTTCGCATTCGAGTCGCCAAAAGCGACTGATGTGCATCACGGAAAGTCGTGTCCGTATATTGAATCTTTTTTTCGTTTTTCAACCATTTTGAAAAACCGTCCGCGCCTAATTCTATCAATAAATCCTTTGTTCCTTTTTGATAAACCTTTCCTCTTCTTGAGGGTTTAACCGGTTTGACGAACGTTTTATTTTTATCCACAAACTTCACGTCAGGGTTTCCATTGACAATCACTTCTGATAAATAACGTAAGATTTTTGTGCCTCTATCTTGAATTCGAGGAACATTCATCAATTCTGGATTATCTTGAATAAAACCAACCGTCGCTTTACCTTCATAGAAAGTCGGATGCTGCAAGAGGTTTTCTAAATAACCAATATTCGTCTGAACACCCCGAATTCGAAACTCTCGTAACGCACGATGTAAACGTTCGCTTGCTCCTTTTAATGTTCGACCAGAGGCCGTTACTTTTACCAAAAGGGAATCGAAATAAGGAGAGATTTTCGCATCTGCATAAGCAGAACCCGCATCCAAACGAATCCCAAAACCACTTGCACTTCGGTAAGCAATGATTCGACCATAATCAGGTTTGAAATCATCGGCAGGAACTTCCGTTGTTACCCGACATTGAATTGCCACGCCACTGATTTGAATATCTTCTTGCTTCCGAATATGAATTGTTTCGTGGCTTAATTGGTAACCCATTGATACCAAAATCTGCGTTCGAACGATATCAATTCCTGTAATTTCTTCTGTAATCGTATGTTCTACTTGAATTCGAGGATTGACTTCAATGAAGAAAATATTCTCTTCTGCATCCACCAAAAACTCCACTGTCCCAGCATTCGAATAACCAACATGATGCGCAATTTTCAAAGCGTAATCATATAATTTCTCCTTCGTAATCGTACGCAAAGTTATGGACGGAGCAATTTCTACCACCTTCTGAAAACGACGCTGAACCGAACAATCTCTTTCATATAAATGAACTAAATTGCCATAATTATCACCCAAAATTTGAATCTCAATATGTTTCGGATTCTCAACATAACGTTCTAAGAAAACGGTATCATCACCAAAAGCGGTTTTTGCTTCTCCTCGTGCTTCATTGTATGCTTTTCCTAATTGTTCGGAGCTGCGAACCACACGCATTCCTCGTCCGCCGCCGCCAGAAGCTGCTTTGACCATAATCGGATAACCGATTATTTCGGCTTCCGCCAATGCGATTTCAATCGTATCTAAATCCGCTTTACTATCTTCAATTAAAGGTACTTCAACTTCCCGAGCTATCTTTTTAGCAGCGACTTTATCGCCTAATTTATCCATCACTTCGGGAGATGGCCCAATGAAAATAATGCCTTCTTCTCGACATCTTCGAGCAAAATTTACGTTCTCAGAAAGGAAACCATATCCGGGATGAATCGCGTCAACATTCCGTTTTTTGGCGACTTTAATAATTTCCTCAATGTCCAAATACGGTTTTAATGGATCATCTTCTTCTCCGATCTGATAGGCTTCATCTGACTTATATCGATGCAAAGAATACCTATCTTCATAGGTATAAATCGCAACTGTCCGGAGGTTTAATTCTGACGCGGCACGTAGTACACGAATTGCAATTTCTCCACGATTGGCAACTAATAATTTCTTGTACCGATTGTGTTTAATTTCCATGATTAATGTTGTTTTTATTTATCCCTCACCACTCAATTCTTCCAAGTACAATACTACAACGAAAACACAAAAAAAACACGAATTGACGAGATTTTTAAATAAAAATCTTTTTTATGTTGAAAATTTCGAAATAATTGGCAAGTATCTTTAGGAAAATCATAAAATGATAAAGTGTCGTTTTGACAATAAGAAAAGTATTAATAAAAAGTATGAAAGTCGTTTGGAAAATATAAAATTTCAGTGAGTTTATTTTTAATATTAAAATGGAAAACGTAGATTTTATACGTATTTATGCCCTCCCTCAGAGTGAAGTTATGAATTAAACCTTTTAGAAATTTCGCCCGACTTTTTAAAACTATTGGGCAGAATATGGTATTTTTCCGCTGTATAATATATAATACATACGCCAGTTTAGGACTACATCTAAAAATAAAAAATGATAAATCAATACGAAATTACACTGCCACACTATCCGAGA
>CAWVWD010000034.1:0-16219 GCA_963933585.1 uncultured Saprospiraceae bacterium | reverse complement strand
TAGGGCGACACTTGCACACCATAATTCAACGGGTGACTTTTCCTTATGTTGACGACATTCGACTGAAAGTCACCCGTTGAATACGTACCGTTTTAATTGTATGAAAGAAGATAAAAGGCACATTCACAGCACTACCTTTAGTTCCTGTTGATAGACTTGCTTTATTGCTTAATAAATTTTAATGGCTTTCCTGCATTAAATTTTATGAAATATATCCCATTCGATAGATTCTGAATATTAACCGGTCTATTATTAAAAAGTATTCCTTTTTGTATTACTTCGCCTGCAACATTATAAATGATATAATTCCTATTTTTGTTTAGGTTCGAAACCTGAAGGAAATTCGTACAGGGATTTGGATATAGAGTAATATTTATATCTGAATCTAAATTTGTAGTGTTTGTCGTAGGAATAGAAAAGAAATCATTGTTTGTGACGAAAAAAGAATCCCCTAAATATTCTGGCAAGGTCGCAAGCCCAAATAGCATGGTAGAATAATCAATTCCAATGACTTCATTCGGTTGCCAAAATGCATCATTTTTGCTATACCGCCATAAAATAGATGCTCCTGAAGGAAGTGGGTATTTTCCTTTATTATTGTTCCATAAAGTCAATAAATCATTTTTCCCACTTGGATTTATAGGTATAAATCCTGCTATAATATGAGGAGAAACGATGGTGTCAATATTGTTATTTATCGCATTTGCCTGATATGAATTCGTTATCGCACTTCCTGCACCCAATCCCCATTCATATTGATTATTATTAAAACTATTCCACCATGCAGCATCTGCTTTTTGAGCATTTTCAAAAAGCGTGAGGTAGTCGGTCGAAGTCGTGAAATAATTACATAAATAATAGTTGAATTGATGTGTAAAGGAAGATAAAAAAGAAGTCGGATTATCTGATAATACTTGAAACCCACCATAGGTGACCTGAGGTAATAAACTTGGAGAACTATAATAATTGTTCCATAATTGATTACCAATACTACTCGGTGTATCCGTTGCATTTTTAGCTAACCAAGCCACAATCATATATTCACTATATGGCGAAGTTAAGGAACTCGTCACCCCCGTTCCATTCGCATTCATAGATAAGTAAATTTTTCCGGTATTAGGATTCTCGATAGCCGCTTCAAAGTTGATTGAGTTCCATAATTCCATCGTATAATGAGTAATACTGTCATCCTCAAAATATTTCATAGCAAACAAAGCACCCGACATTAATATATCCGTATCAATGGTGCTATACTCAGAATTCCAAGCTTGTTGTCCGGTATTGATATCCATAAAATGTCTAAAATACCCGTTTGATGTTTTATCAGGATTAAAGGTTTGGTGATGACCGGTTACAGATTTAAGCGTATTTAAAGCCAAATTAGGCGCATCATTTATCCAATTCATGGCATCCGCAATACAAAGTGCAATCAGTCCCATTCCGGTATTGGCAATAGAAATAGGATGATAATCTGTGCCACTAAATAATTTAGAATCCCGGTACATTCCATTCGGAAGACGCTGTGATTCGTACACCTTATAACTATTTTCAAAAATAGAATCAATAGGTGTTTGTCCATATATTGAACTCCAGTAAATGGTTATAATTAGAACTAATATTGTTTTACGCATGGAGGTTTATTTTTAGTTGGCGATGCGACGTAGTGCAACTGCTCAAAAGTTATTGGTAGTTTATTCTCGTAGAAACCGTGTCGGTTTAACTGTCAAGGATTTCTGAACGAATGCAGTAGTGCTGTTTATGATGAATGTCAAAGCCATTATTGTAACCGATTACTTTTTAATATTTTTCATTTCTTTCGCAATACCTATCGAATTGGAATCGCCAACTTGCTCTAATTCATTGGTGATGTGCTGGCAGTCCGTTGCTTTTTCCAAACGGATTCTTTTGATATATTTCCCAATAGTTTCATGATGAAGTACCTCAAAAATTCAATTGATATTTCGATAGGAATAAAGAGAGATTGCTTCTACTTTTTCGATATTAACGTCTACCTTAAATTGCTTATCCAAATCGTTTTTTAAGGTAGTAAAGTTAAGTATTCTAATGATTAGAATTCAACATCGGTTTTTCACCAATAATAGATTCATTTGGCGCTAAATATTGGCAACCGAAAGCGAAAAAGTAAGAAAAGGTAAATAGAAACTTTTCATAGTTGAATTGTGTGAAGTGTTAATAATATCGTTTTGACGTGATTGAAACGCCGAGAACGTCGAAACATACCGATTTTATAAACTTAGTTTTTTTTGTTTTTGATGACAACTTTTTGTTATCAAAAAGAATCGATATTCCTCGGCGTCTCAGTTACGTCCTATAAAAATTATCCACGAAAGAACACTTTTTCCCAAACAGCAAAACTAATAAACCGAAAAACCCGATAATTTTCCAAACTCGTCGCTGGATTAAAAAACTTATCAAAATCTTTCAGTAGCAATTTCTTATTAAAAATATCACTTGTACTATCTTCAAAATACGGACGAATTGTAGGACGCATTTCGCTCATCCATTGATTCGTTGGTGTAACAAAACCCATTTTGTCATGTCGATTATAAATCGGTTCTGGCAAACTATCTTTAAACGCTTCTCGCAAAATATGTTTCCGTGTTCCGTTGTGAATTTTGTAAGTAGAAGGCATCGAAAAAGCGTGTTGCATCAAGTCCAAATCATCTGCAAAAGGTGTTCGAGATTCAATCCCAAACCACATCGAACATCTATCTTCACACTTTAACAATTGCTTCAGCGGATGACCGAAATATTCGTAATGCAACATTTGTGAAAGCGATTCAATTCGCTGTTCCGCATATTCATTATATCGGTCGATATTATCATGAATCCAATCTTTATTTAAATATTGTAAATCGTTGAAATACTTAGAGTTAAAACGGTTTTGTATGTTTTTAGATAACTGCGGAACGCCATTATATTTCAATAAAGATTTCGTCCAAAACTTGACTGAAGAACTGATTTTGTCTGTAGCTTTCATGGCTTTCGCCAATTCTAAAAATTGAAAATTACGAAATAGTTCTTGCCAAAATCCAACATAATGTGGGGAATAACCACCAAATAATTCATCTGCACCTTGACCGTCCAAAACTACTTTTACCCCTTGCGCTTTCACCAATTTCATGACTCGAAACTGAGCGTAAGTACTGCTTGAAAACATCGGAATATCTTGTGCGTAAATCAAGGTTTCTAAGTCTTTGGTCAAGTCTTCCCGAGTCGGAAAAGTCTTGTGCCAATCCGCTTGCGTTTGGTCAACGACTAATTTTGCCCATTTCTGCTCGTCAAAGTTTTTATCTTCAAAACAAGACGTGAAAACCTTTTGTTGATCGCCAATCTGAACATCTAAATCACCTTGATTAGCTTGTCGCAATAACTCATTTATTGTACAAACAACTGTTGAAGAATCAACGCCGCCACTCAAACAAGAACCAACCGAAACGTCCGACCGTAACCGTAACTTTATCGCATTTTGAACTAAATCGTGGGTTTTCTGTCGATGTTTTTCAAAGGTTGATTCATCATATTTTTCGTATTTTAAATTAGGTTTTAATTCATAATACCGCTCAATTTTAAACCAACTTGTACTTTTACTTTTACTAAGACGGTTCAAGTCAATCGTCAAAAAATGACTGGGCAATAATTCAAATATTCCCGAAAAAAGTCCTTCCGTTTCTGCTTCAATTGCACCAAAAATAAAATAATCAAAAACTGCTTTATGGTTCATTTCCGTTTTAACAAAAGGTAATGTCAATAAGGCTTTCTGCTCCGAAGCAAAGGCAAACGTATCGTCATTTTTGACATAGTAAAATGGCTTTACACCGGTTCTATCTCGTGCCGCAAAGATTTTATTTTTAGCTGTATCATAAATCACAAACGAGAACATACCATTAAATAAATCCAAGCATTTCGTGCCATAAGCTTTGTATGCTTCTATCAAAACTTCCGTATCTGTTCCCGTAGAAAACTGATGCCCTTTTTGCTCTAAATCATGGCGAATTTCGATATAATTATAAATCTCGCCATTAAATGTCAGCCAAACCGTTTCATCCGAGCAGCACATCGGTTGATGACCTTGTACCGAGGTATCCAAAATCGATAGACGGCGATGACCAAAAGCCATCGAAAAGTCTTGATGCATCAGTTCTTCCACTCGTCTTTTTGGATGATAATTTTTATTTGGAAAGTCAAATAAGAATTCCTTTCGTGCTGCAGGAGTCACCGTCGAAGGATTAAAAAACGCCAAACCTTCGCCATCTGGACCCCGATGTTTGATGGCGTCCAACATTTTGATAATGTTCGGAGCGATTGGTGATTTTTGATTATTTAGATTTATAATTCCGGTTATTCCACACATTTTAATAAATTATGAAACCGTGTCGATTTTAAAAACGGACACGGTTTGGTAACAAAATACTACCAGCCCACATACTTCGGCGGTTTCACACCTTTCAAACGCAAATAAATCGTCAATTGTCCACGATGATGTGCCAAATGATTATCCATCAGATTTAGCATTCGACTTTTTGTGGATGTACCATAAAAAGGTTCAATTTCTTCTGCTAAGGATTTGGTATTTAAAGTTTTGATATGTGCAATAATGACATCGAAAACTTCCGTATAGGATTTGATAACCGTCGCTTTAGAAGTTTTGTCGACTTTCGCTAAGTTTGGATAACCAATGAATTCCATTTGAAAGTTAAAAGAACTGACAATATGTGCGGCTTGATTTCTGAAAGATTTGACTTCTTCGGTTGGTTGAAAATCATAATGTGCTTCGGGCATTGCTTCCAAAACGGCTAAAGTATAAGTTTTGTTATTTTCCCATTTGGTAAGTAAATCATTGATGATATATTGATGATTAGCCGTGTTCATTCGTTCCGTTTCCGTTTTGGAAGTGTTACTCGTGGACGTACAAGCTATTATTAAAAAAATAATACTTGAAAGTATGGTGAATTTCATAGCGATGATTTTAAATATTTCATTACTTAGAAATCAGAAGCCGGTATTTCGGAACTAAATTATAGTTCTATTTAGAAAATATTGACAACTGATTTCTACAATAGTAATGAATATTTATGACATCCGTGCGACGCCATGATTTTCAAAATTATTTTCATAAAAAGAATGTAAAAACGTCAATACCCTCGTCCTTTCAGATTTAATTAAATTGATTAAATCATTATTTTCCATTTCATTATTTCCTTTTAAAAAATGGCTAATACTTTCTAAACTTGTCGTTTTAAATCCCATCGACCATTTTTCGAAAACACGCTTGTTATGGTGGTGATCTAAAATTTTAGCAACTCCAAAATGTCTTGAATCTCCTTTTACCTTATTATATATTTCAAGGACATCTTCTTTATTTCCTTCAAGAGCTTGTATAAAAGTCCCTTCTGCAAAAATTAAAAGACCAGTTACTTGCCTTTCTGAATTATTTTTTCTGCATCTATTCAAAATAGCTAATAATTCGGTTTCTGCTATTTCACTGCTGTGATAGGTACTTAGATATACCAAAGTGTAAAGGGAGTGTAACTTTTTCAATAGATAATTTTTTATTGTTTTTAATAATGCTTAATTTAAAAAAGTGTATCGGAATAAAACAAAAAAATATTGAGATTGTTTCACTTCAGTTTTTAATAACCTATATGAAAATTAAAGTACAGCGGTGTATCAGAAATAATATGGTATAATGCTTGTCTCACCAGAGTTAGTAAGCGTTTCTTTATTTTAAATCCCATGATTTTCTTTCGGATGACTTATCCCGTAAACATAGCGAAGCGGTATCCACTCATTTGTAAGGTTACACGTACCTATTCATACTTTTGATTAATAAGTGAATTTAAAATTTACAAAAACTTGTTCTAGGAAGAGTCAGAGAATAGAGAGGAATCTGTACTGATAATTTGAGATGTAAAGTATGATTTTTTTATAATATTCAGAATGACAATATTTAAAGTGCGATATCAAAAATATGGATTAATTACTTTCTGCTAAGACAGAAATAATTGCATTTCAACTTGTCAACTATTTTTTATAAATAGCTGAAATAAGCCACGAAAAAACCATTAAACCTGGTTAAATATAAAAATACGAAATCAAAAAACTCCCAATCAAAATGATAGAATAAATTCCATACGAACGGACATCACAATATTGCGATAAGCGGATATTATGTTTCCGGCGGTTGTAAATAATTAGGATAATTCGTTCTATCATAAAAGCAATCACGGATGCAAAAGCAATTCCTGCCATGCCGTAATATTTTAAGAATATTATGCTGAATAATAAATTGAAAAATATCTCAACGATGGAAGTGTAAAGAATGATTTTGGTTTCGTTCAAGCCGATTAAAATGGTTTGCGGAAGCAAAATTCGACTTGTTAGAATCAGTAGATAAATATTGAAAATTAAAGCAGAATCTTTAAATTCGGGATTAAAAACGATTGGGAAAATAGTGGGAGAAATCAACATACATATTCCGGACACGCCAAAAAGTAGCGGCATGATTTTCCTTGTTCGGGTTTTGAGTTGTTCCAAACCATGTTCTAAATTCATCGCAATATCGGCAATCAAAGCCGAAGCAATTGCACCGACCAAAGCACTAACCAACGGCAATTCTTTTGCACCACTTTCGTAAATTGCCAAACCATCAATACCGAAGAATTTGGTGACTAAAACCTTATCGACATAGTTCATTATACTGCCAATAAAAAAGTATAAAATTAACGGAAATGCTAAGATTAGATAAGGTCGAATAGCGGAAAAATCAATGGAGGTTTTTGTATTTATACGTAAAGTATTGAGTAACCAGATGTATTTTGAAATCGCTAAACCAATCAAACCAATAAAGCTATATTCAAACGAAAATCCAAGCCAAAGCGGTAAAATAATTACTAAAAGTTGTCCGCCAAAAGCATATAAACCAAAACTGATAATTCCTTTCGGATTTTTCTTTAAAACGTAAATGTATTCTACTAAATAAGTCGGAATATTAATTGCCCAAAATAAACACATCCAATTAAAATAGGGTAGGACTTCGCCTTCATAACTGGTAAAAAGTTGCGTGAGATTTTCTTGGTTAAAGAATAATAATCCACTGATTATGAATGCTAAAACTTGAAATAATAAAAATACATTGAATAAAAAAACACGTTTTCGTTCTTCATTGACTTTCGGAAAAGCGGCTAATAAACCATCTAATAATCCCGAAATCCAAAAGAACGTAAACGTGCCGCCAATCATTAATAAAGCATCATAAGTCCCAATTTCTGCAACGGTCAAATCCGTTTTTGCCAACAAAATTCGAATCAAAATTAGAAACGAAAATCGTAACAATTGAAAGATTTGTAATCCTCGAACGGTATCGATGTCTTGGAAGAATGACTTTATTTTATTTACCATAATTGCAGTTGGAAATTTACAGCCTTTCCCGAAAAAAAATCGGTGATTGGCAGTTGGCAGTTTATCGTTAAATGACGACTAACTTAATATGACCAACTGCCGACTAAAATTTTACACTTCTGTAATAATATCTTTGAACTCAACGCCGTAGTTTTTCAACTCTTCCAAAACAGGTTCGTAAATCGTGGATTTTACAGGAATTTGTACACCAGTTTCTTTGATTTTTCCTTCCATGATTAATTTTACGAAAATTCCGATTGGTAAACCAACTAATTTTGACATCGCCGTATGAACGGAATTGTCACCTTTAAGAACCATTGAAGATTGTAATTTATACTTTTTACGTTTCAATGTATATTTGAAAACATGATGCATTACAATCATATCTTTATCATCCTCTTCAAGCTTCAGTTTCTCAACTAAAAGTTTTTCTAAAATTTTTGCAGGAGTTGCATTTATAATTCCAATCTGTTTACGATCAAACAAACCAAGCCATTCTAATTTTTTGATAATTTCAGAACTTGCTCCAATATTTAAGAAAGTCGCTAAACGTTCTTTTATCGTTCCGGTCACATACGGATTATCCAATAAAAAAGCATCAATTAACTCTCTATAAGTCATGTTTTCAGATTCCAAAATTGGATATTCATCACTCGTTAAACCCAGCTGCACTAATGCGTTCCAAGCATCGCAGAAACCAGAATGACGTAAAGTTGCTCGTTTTATAGTTGGAATATCATCAATATCATAAATTTCACGATACAATAAAGAATCACGGTTTGCATACGACTCAAATTCACCAACACCCGGAATATCAACCAAACGATATTGTTTAAATAAACGGTTGTATGGAATATATTTATGCTTGCCTTTGACTAAATACTGTGAAGTTCCTTGACCAGCCAAAACGACATTGCGAGGATTCCAAGAAATTTTATAGTGCCACGGATTATTATCACTTTCAGGTGCAACCAAACCACCTGTATAAGAGCGAAAAGAGGTAATTTTTCCACCTTTTGCACGAATCTCATCAATGGTTTTCTTCGCGGACATGTGATCAATTCCTGGATCTAGACCCATTTCACCCATAAAAATTAAAGAAGCATCTAAAACCTCGGGATTCAATCGGTACAAATCACGAGAAACATAAGAGGCAGTTACTAAATGCTTTTTATATTTAATGCAATCTTTTGCAATTCGATAATGTAAATGAGCAGGCAAAAGAGATACGACAACATCTTGACGCATCATCAAATCCCTTCTATCATTCGGCTTTAAAACATCCAACCAAGTTGCTCGACCATTCGGATGACCATTAACTTTTTCTTCGGCTGTTTCATGACTAGAATCCGCTACGGTTATAAACCAGCCATGTTTTTCCGCTTCATCTAATAAGTATTTTATTAATGCAGTTGATGAACGACCTGCTCCAATGATAAGTACATTCTTCATAAACGACTTTGGTTTTGTTGGCATTTAGCCAATGTTTGATGGTTAAAGTTTAAAATCAAAATGATTTCAAATATTATATTGATGTGCATTTATAATTAAAATAATAACACAAGAATACTACATATATAATGATTAATTTTTAAAAGTGTTAATTGTACACTAAGGAATTAATCAATTGTTAGTTTTTTTCTGATTTCGTATGAATTCGTGGTAAAATTAACATATCTATATTTTTAAACAAGCTAAATCGGAATTATATATTTTTTATTACAAACGTCGAAGTATAATTGTTTGATAATTAGGTTTTTACGGTGTTTATCTTTTTTGTTAAATATTTGCGTATCACTGTCTTTTATAGTGGTATGGAAGTATAAAAAATCATTTCTCACGATTTTGGAGCTTAGAAATACTTAATTCTTCTGAAATAATTCTCCCAACTTTCGCTGCACCTTCATTCGTGTAATGCGTGAAATCGTAGAAATATTGACTATCTTTTGGTAATTTTTTCGCTAAGTCGATGAGTTGAATATCTTGATTTTTAGCGACTTGCCGAGTGATATTATTGTATAATTCTAAAACGGCCCAGCCTGTCGAACCATTCATACCTTCTTGATATTTGATTTGACTTAAATCTACTCCGGTTGTCGCATCAATTGTATCACCGATGATTTGTGGCTGCGTAATTAGGACGGGTTGAATATCGTTGTCAACACATATTTTAATCAGATTGTTCAGGCGAATTTTATAGTTTTCTATAAATTCGGTTTCGTGTTTTTGGAAAATTTCTGTTCGTTTTGCTTCCGTAATTTCGACCGTTTTTAATTTCTTAATTTCGATATTACTATGAATTAAACCTTGCTTATACGCCACATAAAAGCGATAAAAATTAAACGCCAGACCGATTGTTTCACTATAATTTGCCAATGATTTTGCAAATCCGCCAATGGATTGCGTATTGATTTTTTTCATTGCCAAACGGTCAAAGGATTCAAAATCTGCGGTTGCTACATCATTAATTCCAACCAAAAATAAAACGTAATCTGGTTTTAATTTAACAATATAATCTCGCATCAAAACGCCGTGACCAAAAGTAGAATGTCCATCTAAGCCCGCATTATTTATCCAAAAATTCGGAAGAGTAGGAGAGAGGCGACGATTGATTTCGGCTTGCCAAGTCTGAGCATCAGAAAGGTAATAACATTCTGTCGTGCTACCGCCGACGGTTATCATCGTCGTTGCATTTTCCCAATCTTTCGGCGGTTCTTCGCCACGAAAACCAAGTGAGTTTTTAGAATGAAAAATGGTATCATCCAGCTTTGGAATAAAGTCATTTGCCATCACAAAATCTTGATTTGCAGCTAAAACGATTTCGTTACCTTTTACTCGAAAATCGAATGGTTGGAAAATTCTCAAAATGAGTTCTACTAACACAAAGGCGATGATTAAACCAACACTGAGTGCTAATATATTTTTCCATATTTTGATTAAAGTCGCTTTCATAATTTAGAGTTCAGCAAATTGAAATTGATAAAAATATCTCTCATAGGTTTCGCTAATAACGCAGCTTAAAAAAAAAGCATTTAGAGTTTTTGAAATTAGCCCACGAGTTCTCGGGATGAATAGGGAGGAACTTTTGTTTTTATCCTAAATAATATTTTCCCAAATATCGTCCAATTCCTCCATAATTTCAAAAGTATTTTTCGAGGTTTTCGTTTCTATCATTAAATGAGTCGTAAAAATACAGTTTTCATAAGCGACTTCAAATTCTTTATAATCGGTCGGAATACATTGCGAAAAGCTGAAAATTGAGAGGAGGAATAAGGTTGTTATTAATTTCATCGTACGATTAGTTGATTCCTTGATAAATCATGTGATTGATTCTGAGAAAAGCCGAGGTAGGTTCTAAAAGGAATTTTTTGTGCATCTTAAAATGCTACTTTTAGATTTTATTTGTCAATTTTTAGTAGGTTTTAGCATTTTTAAACCTTTTAGGTAGTAAATTTCATAAACAAATATTATTTTGATTTAATTGTTATTTTACCCAATTAACAATATAATATATCTTTTTAAGCTATTAAACAAAACAATTTGGTGCGTTTGCCCTTGAAGATTAGTCTATTGTGATATAAATTCGGGCCATCAAATATTTTCCTTAATCGAGATTGTGCTAAAGTCAGATAATTGTCCGAATATATAATCGAGTAAACTATTACGAGTTGTCATAATTTACTACTGATTTTTTCTAGTTTTTATAATTATTGGACAATGATGCAAAATGTAATGATCAGAGATTTTTTAATTCAATGTGCAATATGTTAAAATTATAATTTCGATTTTATAAATTTGACGGGTAGATATTTATTTTCAATAAAAAAGCATCAATAATGTCAGCGTTAAAAGAAGCAATGGGAATCTTAGAACCGTTCAAACGAATAGCTTATTTTCCTCAAATAGAAATTGTAAAATCGGAATTTTCAGCCGTTTCAAAATTTGGCGGATTTCCATATTTACGACATGAAGACGATTGGCCAATTTGTCCGAATTGTCAAAAAAATCAACAGTTATTTTTACAATTAAACTTGGTAGATTTGCCGGAACGAAAAGGCGAAGGTTTGATTCAATTATTTTATTGTACGTCTAATTTGGGATGTGAGTCTAGTTTGGGAGGCTATTTACCATTCTCAAAAGTATCAACTTGTCGTAAAATTAAAATCGAAGGGGAATCAGCGATTATTGAACTTGAAATGGATAGCGTCTTTGAAGAAAAGCGGATTAAAGATTGGGAAGCAAAAGCCGATTATCCACATCGTGAAGAATACCTAGATCTGGAAATTGATTTGACGGATGAACAAATAGAAGCGATTGAGGAAGCGGAAATGATGATGACTTTGCATGGTGATAAACTTTTTGGTTATCCATTTTGGGTGCAATCTGTGGAATATCCGCAGGATAGCAATACGGGCGAGACGATGCAGTTACTTTTTCAAATTGATTCTGATGATAATTTGCCATATATGTTTGGTGATATGGGCATTGGGCATTTGACGCAGAGTCCGAGTAATGCGGAAGTACTGGGATTTGGTTGGGCGTGTTATTAATATTTATACTAAACATCCATTTCAAAAACCAAATAATGTTTATAAATCTCACCCGAAATATTTTCCATTGCTCGATTCATCATTACATTATCTTCTAAAACCCAACTGCCTTCGCCGTATAAGAAACCGTTATCAATGGCTGCTTTTAGTAACTCGTAGCAAAGTAAAACATCTAATCCTTTCTTACGATATTCGGGAATTATACCTAATGTAATAACTCTTAGCCAAGTTATTTTTTTGCGTTGTGTGAAAAATTTTAGAAAATTAAAAGGAAAAAGTTTGCCATTCATTTTTTTCTGAATGTAATAATAATCAGGAATTGCTAAAGCCTTTCCGATTACTTTTCCATCTACTTCTGCAAAAAGTAACAAATCATCATCTGCGATTAATTTTAAATCATTTCCTAATTGGTCAATCTCTCGTACTGTAAAAGGAACGTGTCCCCAGTTGGCTTCCCACGCAGAATTATAAATATTTTTCACATGTTCCATTTCCTCCTGTAAGTCTTTCTTACGTAATTTTCTAATTGTTACATTTGTTCGTTTTTGTGCAATTGCGGCACCTCGCTTAATGCGTTCGTTTGCAGCAGCTTTCTTAGTATCGATTTTATAAGCATATAGTAGTTTTATTTGCTCAAACCCGTAATTACGAATGAGATTTTCGTAATAAGGTGGATTATACGTCATCATAATTCTTGGCGAATCCTCGAAACCCTTGGTCAATAATCCGAAATCGTAATTGCTCGAAGGTGAAGCTGGTCCTTGAACTCGTTTCAAGCCTCTATTTTTCAGCCAAGTCCGTGCTTGAGTAAATAAAGCGTTCGCAACTTCTTGATTGTCAATACATTCAAAGAAGCCAAAAAAACCTGTTGATTCCGCAACTTGATGCTCATTATATAAAGGATTATTTACTGCAGCGATTCTCCCAACAATTTCATTATTCATTTTTGCTAAAAAACATTGCATTTCACCATACTCGTAAAATGGATGTTTTGGTGAAAACCATGTTTTCATATCCATTATTAGTGGTGGAACCCAATATTCGTCGTCTTCGTATATTTTCCAAGCGAATTTGATAAAATCCATTTGTTGCTGCTTGGTTTGTACCGGTTGAATTGAAATCATACTTAGTTGGCGATTCGTGACTTATTGTAAAATATTAACACCTAGAATGGAGAAATAAATTCTAAATGCGTTACTTTCAAATTTGTTAAACAAAAAAATGATGACAAAATATTATTTAGGGTTACTGTTAATATAGTAACTAACTAATTTTATTTAGCTCGAATATTTTGTGTTGACTTCTTTTCGAAAAATACTAAACGAACAAAAAGGACATATCATAGATAAGTTGTCAAGTTCGATTATTTTCAAGAATCTATGTAAAAGCACACAAAATAGGGAAAATGGAAGATTTATTTTGCAAGAAATTATATCTGTCCAATGAATCGAGGTAGAATTTTTAAATAATATAATTTAAATGCTAAATATTTATCAATTTAAAAATATAAATTTATATTTTGCACGATATTGATTTTTACATTGGCTCTTTAAGGTACGATTTATAAAAAGTTTTATATTCTTCGGTAGATTGTTCTTTTGGTTCTTTGATAAGTTTTGTCAAATTCAAGTAAATTGTGATTTTCGTAGCGGCTGTCTTTAGCTGCTGTAACCGTTTCAAGACTTCACGGCAGCTGAAGGCAGCCGCTATGGGCAAAAATTGCCAAATAATCGTTCTTTTTTAGTTTTCGCTTTGTAAGTAGGTGTTTGTAGAATATAAACACCTACTTACAAAGTAGAAAATAAGGTAAAAGAGGAAGTGGAAAATATAATATTATTTTTGAATCATGCCTAAGTAGTAAGTCAAGTTAATAGTGTCGAGTAGATTTTATATCAAAGTTTGTCGAGAACGAGGCAAAATTTCTTTACATAGCCATAGTTATGAAAATAAATTTTAACGAAGTTATCGGCAATATTTTGCCAAAAAATACCGACATGATTAACTTGACTTACTACTAAGCAGGTATTAATAAGGGAATAAATGAAATATGTTTTATTATTGCTTCCAATTTTTTTGGTCAGCTGCATCTCCAAAAAACAAGTTCAATTGCACAAGAAAAATAATTCTTTTTTTATTGAAAAAAGGGAAAATCCATTGGTTATTGCCCATCGTGGTGGATTAGGATTATTTCCTGAAAATACGATGTTGGCGTTTCAGCATTCATCTAATTTAGGCGTTGATATGTTTGAGTTGGATGTTAACTTGACGAAAGATGGTGTTTTGGTTGTCCATCACGATTTGACGATTGATAGGACAAGTGATGGTAAAGGAAAGTTGATCGATTATACTTTTGAAGAATTACGGCAGTTTAATTTTGGAAAAAAGTTTGAGAACGAAAGTGGTAATTTTCCGTACGAGAATATAAAAGTGGAAGTTTCGACCTTCGAAAGTGTTTTTACTGCTTTTCCGAATATACGGATGATTGTGGAATTGAAAAATATGAACGAGGATGGGAAACGTGCAGCGGACGAGCTTTGGCGAATAATTGAAAACAGTAATTTTAAGGATAAAATATTAGTTGCATCGTTTAATGATGATGTTTTGGATTATTTTAAGGTTATTTCTAATGATTCTGTCTTGGTTATTGGTGCAGTAGTTCAAACGAGGAATTTCATCCTATCAAATTTATTGAGAATGAAGGGAATCTATGTTCAAAATGAAGAAGCATTATCGCTTCCGATGAAAAGTTCAGGATTTAACTTGGTAAAAAAGCGATATATAGAATCTGCTCACCGACGAGAAATGGTTGTTTTTTATTGGACCATTAACAATAAAGCGGATATGAAACTATTGATTGAAAGTGGTGCGGATGGTGTGATTACGGATAGGCCGGATTTGTTGCAAGAGGTTTTGTTGGGATATTAGTTTAAGCGATGACAAACTATTTGGTACAGGTCCCTATAGCTTCGAGAAGAATCTTACAATTGCTAAATATAATTCTGATAACGAACTGATTTGGTAAAAAAAACAAAATAGTAAATTAAGTTAATTCGTAAAACGAGATAATTTGGTGCGTTTGCCCTTGCATATATATCTGCAAAAAAAATATTGGTGGCATTTACAATTCTCCGTTGATTAGGGCTAGTTGCTTGTTCTTTAATCTTATCTTTTGGAATGGCATCTGTCATTCCCATCCTTTATAAAAGAGTTTATATCAGCTGGTGAAATATCAACAGCATTTCGTTTTTCTGGTATTTTAATCATTTTCTTTGAACTTGGATTTTGAGTTTCATAAATGCTTTTTTAGTATCAGGATTAATATGTGCCTAATATGTGAAAGTTGACATATTAGGCAAGCCATCTTCTTCTTTATATCTTCATTTAATATAATTATCCATTTTCCGTTATCTATTTCTCCTATTGATTCGTTATTTGATTGGACAATCACGAAATATCGACCTTTCGTCCAATATTTTATTTTATTCAAAAATTGATTTAAACCTTTGTAAAATCGAGGTGTATAATAACATTATTAAATCAACTGAAATTAATGAATCCAATTCACTAAAAATTACGATTGTGAAACCATTACAACTAAAATTACATCTATTTTTTATTGGCATCATGCTATTTTTAATGGGTTTTTCTACCCAATTATCGGCACAAAGTATTAGTGGCCATGTGTATAGTATGGATAACGAGCCACTTCCGTATGCTAATATTTATATTAGAGAGTTACAAACTGGAACAATTACAGACGAAAATGGCTATTATTATATGGCGTTAACGACTGGTGGCGAGTTTCAAATAGCGGTATCAAGTTTAGGTTACGAAACCCTTGATATGCTGATAGTCGTAACGGATGAAGATTTGAAAAAGACTTTGTTTTTAAAGACTTCAAGTTTACAATTAGAGGAGGTTATAGTTCGTGCATCAAGACGAGACCCTGCCTATGCGATTATTCAAAATGCGATTGATAATAAAAAGAAATATCTGAGGGCTGTGAATAGCTATAGGACGGATATTTATGTAAAAGCGGTGGAAGAAATTGAGAAAAAGAGTCGGAGAAAAAAAGTAGAAGCTGTTCCTACGGATGATTATCAAACGGATGGAATCAATATTATGGGTGGCGAACCAACGTCAACAATGGCCGAAGCTCAGAAGGAGAATCAGGCGTTGATGAATAAGCTGAATATGTTGGAAATGCAGGTAACGCTAAATTATCAATATCCAAAAAATTATAAGGA
>CAWVWD010000033.1:0-16450 GCA_963933585.1 uncultured Saprospiraceae bacterium | reverse complement strand
AATCTGGAAAGTTGATGGCATTCGTCATTAAAAATTTCTACGATGAAACTTCAAGATTATTCTTTTTTACTTCAGCAGAACAGACCGATATTATCGTTCGAAAAAAAGATTTATATGATAATGCCTTGCCTTCCGGCAACTCTACGATGGTTCATAATTTACAACAATTAGGAATTTTATTAGGTAACGAGAAGTATAAGGAAATGGCCTTTGAAATGTTACGACAAGTTCAATCTTCTATTGAAAAATATCCAACATCATTTGCAAAATGGGCGAATGCCATGTTATTCATGGTTCATCCGTTACGAGAAATTGCTATAATTGGTAAAAAATCAAAAGTAATAGCAAAAGCGATTTCTAATCATTATTTGCCAAATCGTGTTATTATGGCAACCGATACTGAAAATCAGACGTATCCTTTATTAGAAGGCAAAACGGTTGGAAACGAAACGTTGATTTTTGTTTGTCAAAATTATGCTTGTCAATTGCCGCTTCGTTCTGTTGATGAAATGATGAGAATTATCAATGCTTCTTGATTATTTTGTCATTTTATTTGATGTAAAAATAACAAAAAATACTTTTTTTGTTAAAAATAGTAGAAAGTGAATTTTATCGATATTTAAAGGGTCGTATAACATGAGCATACATTTTTCCTATTAAATCGTTATAAAATACAATGTATTGAAGATTTTGTGAACAGAAGGCAAAAGAAATCTTCACAAAGTTGTAAAATTGTTCTTTAACTGAAAAAAATTAAAGATTCATACTCTATTAATCCTTTTGTATAAAGGAACGTTATAAATAAAGGCTTCTCAATATATGTACATATTTCTCATGGAGAATTAAAAGACTCTTGAAAACTTCAAGCTATGACAAAAGTGAAATTACTCCTTATTCCTGCGTTATTACTTTTTAGCCTAACTACGATGGCACAACAGCCGGCACAGTATAGTTTATATATGTTCAACCAATATAATTTTAATTCAGCTTATGCAGGGTTAGATGAGTCAGTGAGTGCAACAGGCGTTTTTCGCCGACAATGGTTGGGCTTGACGGGAAGTCCATCTACACAGGATTTCAATTTGCATTTACCACTGTATTTAGTGAATGGAGCGTTTGGTTTAGGGATTGAAAATGATGCACTTGGAGCAGAACGTAATTTAAAAATTACAGCAGCATATAATTATCAACAACAAATAGGTGACGGCTGGATTTCCGCAGGTGTCCGAGGTGGAGTCTTTCAGAAAACCTTAGACGGTACGATGCTTATTCCTCGAGACCAAGATCAAATAGATAATAATATTCCTATCGGAATCGAAACAAGCATGACTCCAATATTCGATGCAGGCGTTTATTTTAAGAACGATGCTCTGCAAATTGGACTATCTGCCAACAATTTATTGGAGAATTCTGTGGATTTCGCATTGAATGAACCAACAAACATTAAATTTTTAAGAAATTATTTCTTTACCTTTGCGTACAATTTGGACATAGGTTCGAAAATTACTGTTTCTCCTTCTGTTTTAGTGAAGTCTGATATACAAGAAATTCAAACAGATTTTTCTGCAATTGTCAAGTATAATGACAATATTATGGTAGGGGCTTCGTTTAGAGGTTATAATTCCAACACAATCGATGCAGTCGTAATGATAGCAGGGATGAAAGTAACATCAAATATTACTCTCGCCTACGCTTATGATGTACCTTTGTCAGGATTAAGTGCCACCAATAATGGCTCGCATGAAATTATGTTGAATTATAATTTAAACAAATTATTCGGTGCAGGTGTACCACCAAAAATTATTTATAATCCTCGATTTTTGTAAGTACTGAACAAGAAATTTCCAAAGATGAAAGAATTGGTCAGATAATATAAAATATTCTAAGAATGAATTGCGTTTATTTATTCGTCTGCCGTATTCAAAAGCAGAAAAATCTATTAAAAGCAGTTTCATTTAAAAAAGACTATTACTTACATTTGTTGCTGTGGATAAGCATTTCAAAAATTATCTGACGAAAACTCGGGTACCAATTATGAAAAATTTCTCAAAATTATTAGTAGCCCTAATTGGCCTTACGATTTTGGCATCTTGTGCTCAACGTGATAACGGACAATTAGTAGGTGTTTTAGAACGACCAGTTTGGAGAGGTATTAATCCTTACGGAATGGTCTACATCCCTTCTGGAACACTACACATCGGGCCAAGTGATCAAGACGTAAATCATACATTAGTTCAACGTCCTCGCTCTATTTCTATTCAAGGTTTCTACATGGATGATACCGAAATTACAAACAACGAATATCGTCAGTTTGTGAATTGGGTACGTGATTCTATCGCCCATACTTACGTGGGTAACTTTCTAGAAGATGAAGATGGAAACGAATATGTAGACTGGGAAGCGGAATTAGACTGGTCTGGTGAAGAGCTAGACGAAATGTATGTTTCAGAAGCAGAACGCTTTGACAATCGTAAAGAGTTAAATACTCGTGACTGGGAGTTTGAATACTTCTGGTATGATTGGAAAAGAGCTGCTCACGATCACTACAATTCAAATCGTCGTGATTTCATTAAGAAAGGAAAAGTAAGAGTTTATCCGGATACATTAGTTTGGGTTCGTGACTTTACTTATTCTTATAATGAGCCGATGACACGTAACTATTTCTGGCATCCAGCATTTGATGATTATCCAGTAGTAGGAGTTACTTGGCCTCAAGCACAAGCATTCTGTTATTGGAGAACCAAATTATGGAATACTTATCGTGCAGTAGCAGGAGAAGTAAATTCAGAAGATTTCCGTTTGCCAACAGAGCATGAATGGGAATATGCAGCAAGGGGTGGACACGCTCACGCTATGTATCCTTGGGGAAATTATTATGTTAGAAATGCAAAAGGTTGTATTTTAGCAAACTTCAAACCGGGTCGTGGTAACTATCCAGAGGATGGTGGTTTATACACGGTAAAAGCAGATGCTTACTTCCCAAATGATTATGGCTTATATAACATGGCAGGAAACGTAGCAGAATGGACATCTTCCGCTTTCTACGAAAATGCTTATTCTTTCCAACATGATTTGAATCCTGACATTCGTTATGATGCCGCAGAAGAAGATCCAGAATCATGGAAACGTAAAGTAATCCGTGGTGGTTCTTGGAAAGATATTGCTTACTATATCCAAACAGGTTCTCGTCATTGGGAATATCAAGACACCGCAAAATCATATATTGGTTTCCGTTGTGCATTAACTTTCCTTGGTCGTTCTATTAATGACTTCAAGTAAAGTATAATTTACCTATGACGAATAAGAAAGATGCTAATGGTTTGATAATTAAATATATCAATCATTAGCATCTAATTGTTTATATATCAACTTTATAAATATCTGTTTTTGTTTAAAGTGAGTTAAAACAAAAAAAATAATTTTTTTTGAAAAATGCTGTAACTTTTTTAAAAATTCGTATTATTGAGTTGTATAAAGGAAATTGCTCGTAGCCAAGTAATTAAAGTAAATCAAAATCATATATTCTCTAGTATATAATGAAGCATCAGAAGTGACGCAGGTTTATTTCTAATTTATTGCAATATCCTTTAGTATTACATTAAGTAAAATAATTATTAAGAATTTTAATTAATTCTAACCTACTAAAAAAGTAACAATGGGATTCTTACATTCAAAATGGTTCAAGTACCTTAAAAACTTAATTATCGGTGTTGGTGCATCAGTCGTATTAGTTGGAGCACTTTACAAAATTCTAAGTTGGCCTAATGCTAACGAGATGTTAATGGTTGGTCTTTTAACAGAGGCTGGTTTATTTCTAATGTTAGGTATTTTAGGTCCTGAAAAAGACTACTACTGGGAAAAACTTTACCCGGGATTAGATAATCATAGTTCAGCTTTAACTCCTATCGCTTACGAATCAGGAGCTTCAGGAGGAAGTATTGATTTGAGTACTGAAAAAATGGAAGGTCAGTTAGGTGGTATGTTAGATCACTTAGAAGTAATGGCAGGAAGTTTATCTTCTTTAAAATCATTAGAAGAAGCTGATTTTACAGGAGCAAGTGACCAAATTAATAAGTTAGGGAAGTTTTATTCTAACTTGAATGAGGCAATGGCTAATATCAACGACTCTGTTGATGATACTCGTGTTTATAAAGAGCAATTAGCATCTTTGAATGGGAATATGGCTACTACAAATGCTCAAATGAAGAGTATGACTGTATTCTATAATTCTTTAACAGAATCAACTAAAAACTTGTCTGATTCTATCGAAGATACTCGTCAATACAAGCAACAATTAGCTGCATTGAACAAGAATTTAGGAGCATTGAACTCTATTTACGGAAATATCTTATCTGCAATGAATCCAGGTAGAAGATAGTCTGTAAGACAAGAAACCGAATGAATTAAATAATTAATTGCCTAACTAATGTCTTATATGTGTTAGTAAAACAGGTCTAAGATATTTAAAAATAAAAAAATATGTCGATTCCAAAGGAACCGCGGCAGTTGATGATTAACCTCATGTATCTTGTACTTACGGCAATGTTAGCATTGAACGTTTCAGCAGAAATTATCAATGCCTTCTTCATGGTAGATAAAGGTATCACGAAGAGTAATAAAATTGTAGGTACAGCAAATGAGAATATCATCTCAGCTATTCAAACACAGGTAAAAGCTTATCCTGAATATGAAAAATGGGAAACGAAAGCAGATCAAGCTCACGTCATTGTAGAAGATTTTTACGGTTATGTGCAAGGTATTCGTGACGAAATCGTAATGGCTGCGGGCGGACTTGATACTCTAACTCGTAAGCCCAAAAATTACAAAGACAAAGATGTGACAACAAACATTCTTGTAGATGGACCTAAACTTGACAATACAGGTAAAGGTCATGAGTTAGAAAAGAAAATTACAGAAACTCGTAATGCTTTACTAGCTTTAATCGATGATCCTATAGAGCGAGAGAATCTTGCCAAAGGTTTAGCTTTAGAGCTTGATGAAGCTTACAAAGATAGTAAGAAAAAGAGCTGGGCAGATTACAACTTTGGTCACATGCCTGTAGCGGCAGTATTACCAATGTTTAGTAAATTTCAGAATGATGCGAAAACATCAGAAACTGCTTTATTGACTTATTTTGCAAAAGAAGCAAAAGGGACAAAGATGACTTTTGATAGTTTCGAGCCTGTTGTTTCTGCTAAAAAAGGTTACATCATTAAAGGTGAAAAATACGAAGCAGAAGTTTTCTTATCTGCTTCAAGTACAAAAAGTTCTGGAAGTACAACAATTACAGCTGGTGGAAAAGGATTATCTGTAAAAGATGGGAAAGGATTATATAGTGTCACAACTTCTTCAACAGGTACTAAAAAATATAATGTTAGTATTAGTGTTACAAATCCTTTAACGAAGAAAAAAGAAACTTTCAATAAAGAATTTGAATACGAAGTAGGAGAACGTTCGGTAACTGTTTCGGCAGATAAGATGAATGTATTTTACATAGGTGTAGATAATCCTGTATCTGTAGTAGCTGCTGGTATTTCAAGTAATGATTTGAGCGTAAATGGTAGTGGCAGTGGTATTACATTAACTCCTGCTGGAAGAGGTAAATATATTGCGAAAGCAAAAAGCCCTGGTAATGCTACTATCACGGTATCAGGTGGAGGCTTAGCTTCGACTAAATTTGAATTCCGTGTGAAACGTATTCCTGATCCTATTGCTCGTTTAGGTAGAGAAGATAGTGGAGCATTAGGTACTGGTGCGTTTAAGGCACAAGGTGGCGTAGGAGCATGGTTAGATAACTTTGACTTTAAGGCAACTTGTAAAATAGAAGGCTTTGTTATGACTCGTGTAGCAAAACGTCAAGATCCAGTAGATGCGCCTAATAGAGGTGCTCGTTTTGGAGCTCAAGCAGCACGTTTAGTTAAGATGGCAACTCCAGGTGATATTTACTATTTTGAAAATATTAAAGCGAGGTGTCCAGGTGATCCTGCAGCTCGTAAGATTAACTCTTTAGTATTCAAGATTAAGTAATACTATACAGAGCATAAATATAATATTGAGGGTATGACTTCTAAGTCATGCCCTCGATTAGTTTTGGGAGATAAGTGTTTTTTAGGAATAACAAAAGTTCATCAATTGATATATCCTTAAACAATAAAACAAAACGGAATATAGTTTTATAACCTGATAGGATTTTTTATTAACTTTGTGATTACAAGGTTTTTATTAAAACCGATGCTTGTTAAAAACAATTTTTTGAAAGCGATAGAAAAAATAATCACTAAATTATTAATGTAATGAAGGTCAGTCTAAAAATTCTTAGTTTGTGCTTTTTAGCATCTTTCTTTGTAACAGTTGCTTATGCACAGCCTACTCCAGAACCAGTTGTTACGGAATCAAGTAATCCTGAAGCTGATACACCTTTAGATGGTGTTTACGAGCGTAAAATTATTGAAGAAACAGCTCCTTTGAAATATGATAACATTCGTGAAGCCGATGTCTTTTGGGAAAAAAGAATTTGGAGAGTTCTGGATGTACGTGAAAAAATGAATAAACCTTTCGTTTATCCTGAAAATCCATTCATTAATATCATGTTAGATGCTGCAAAGGAAGAGAAAATCACACTTTACAGTACAATTGATGATAAATTCACAGAGGCATTAGGTCCTAATGAAGCATCTACAATCGGTGTATCGGTTGATACGATTATTACTTTTGATCCGGAAACATTCGAGGAGCAGATGAAAGTAGTAAGAAATGAATTGAACTGGGAAGATATTAAGCGTTTCCGTTTAAAAGAAGTATGGTTCTTCGATGAAGAAACTTCTACTATGCAAGTTCGTATCTTAGGTATTGCTCCATTACGTGAGGTTTATGATGATCAGGGTAACTTCAAGTATGAGCAACCAATGTTTTGGGCTTATTATCCGGAATTACGTGACGTTTTAGCAAGAGAAGCTTCGTTCAATCCTTTGAATGATGCAACACGTATGAGTTGGGAAGATATTTTTGAAATGCGTTATTTCTCAAGCTATATCTATAAAGAGTCTAATGTTTACGATCGTCGTATTCAAGATTATATGACGGGTGTTGATATCTTGTTAGAAGCAGATAAAATCAAAAATCAAATCTTTAATTTTGAGCATGATCTTTGGTCATACTAAGAATTACTGAAAAGTATAATTTAAAAAATCCTAAACTGGCCTAAGTCAGTTTAGGATTTTTTTTTGTAATAAAATTCACCTTCGAACGGAGATTATAATATATTCGATTAGGTTTTTTTGTTTGTTATGCTCTTGTTGACTTTAGTCAAACAGTGGAAAAGTGACGTAGCCTAAATATTACACTTGAATGAAGGCATTTTTTTTAATGATGAAACAATAAGCCATCGCAGAAAAAATCTACGTTAAATTTTTGGAAATCTGCGGGAGATAACCGGTAAAACTGCAGCACCCAAAATAATCTTAATCGTAGCACCCAACAAAAAAGGATAGAAACCGTACTTTAATGCATCCGCAAAACCGATTTTTACGCCTAAATACGTCGTTCCCATTACTAAAATAATCGCTGTTCCGATTGTCATAGCGATTAGACCTTTTCTAAAACTTATCTTCCAATTTTCTTCCTCTCCAAGCCAACCAACAACAAAAGCTCCAACCGAAAATCCAAATAAATATCCACCCGTATTTCCAATCAAAACGTCCCAACCTGAACTTCCATCAGCGAAAACAGGCAAACCCAAACCTCCAATTATCAAGTAAAATAAAACTGATAAAAATCCAATCCAACGATTCGTTGCATAAGCAAAAACGAGCACCATAAATGTCTGCCAAGTTCCGGGAATATCGGTATTGAATAAAGGGACATTTAATGGAATATTGGCGGAAGCCGAAATTAGGATTGTTCCTAAAAGTATGATTAATATTGATTTAATAATATTCGTTTGTTCCATGATTTTATGATTTATTGAAGATGTTTCAAAAGTAATTTAAAAAGCGTTGCTTTTGTAAACTATAAGAGATCTTCTGAATATTTTTCTCAAAAAATAATTCTTAAAACTGTAACTTTTTTTGATAGTATCATTATGTAAGCGAATTATCACCGAGGTTTCGGGATAGGTAAGGAAAATAGGAATAACCAATAATTAACCGACTAATTTATATTTATAAACAAATCAAAATCAAAGAATTATGAACTGGAAAACACTAATTTTCAGCACGGCATTCCTATGCCTTTTTGCGACGATTGCGACGGCTCAACCGATTGGGGAAGAGGAATATGAATCGGAAGTGATCATGCACGAAAAAGTCATGGATGGTATTTATGAAGAAGACCTTATGGCAAGTACGCCGCCTTTGAAATACGATAATATTCGACAAGCCGATGTCTTTTGGGAAAAGCGAATTTGGAGAGTTCTGGATGTCCGTGAAAAGATGAACAAACCATTTGTATATCCCGAAAATCCATTTATCAATATTATTTTGGAAGCAGCTCAACAAGGTGAATTGACCGTTTATATGGATGAAAAATTCACGATGCCTTTGTCGAAAGCCGAAACAAAAAATATTGGTGTTTCGATTGATACAACAGAAATTTTTGATCCGGTGACTTTTGAGTCTAAATTGGTTGTTACAAGAGATATTTTGAATTGGGAAAATGTAAAACGTTTTCGCTTAAAGGAAGTGTGGTTTTTTGATGAAGAAACTTCGACGATGCAAGTTCGCATTATCGGCATCGCTCCGCTTCGGGAGGTATATGATAATCAAGATAATTTTAAATATGAACAACCTATGTTTTGGGCGTATTATCCACAGTTGCGAAAAGCGTTGGCAAGTCAAGAAGTCTTTAATCCGTTGAATGACGCCGGTAGAATGAGTTGGGAAGATATTATGGAAATGCGTTATTTCTCTTCTTATATTTATAAAGAATCTAACGTGTACGACCGTCGTTTACAAGATTATGCTTCAGGTGTAGATTTACTCTTGGAAGCAACCAAAATTAAAGACGAACTCTTTAATTTTGGACATGATCTTTGGTCGTTTTGATTATATTTCGTGTTGCGGGTTGGGAGTTTGACCGTTTTGTGTGACGCTCTAATGTGATTGAAATCCACCAAAGAAGATTATGTTTATGCGATAAAATTTGCAAAACGTAACTTATAAAGAATCGGTTTTTTGTAGAAAGTGTTTAGTTCGAATCCCTGTGGTTCGGACTTTTTTGTTTTTGTCAGAAGATTATATTCATGATTAGAATATCAAAATTACGGATTATTTTTGGTATTTATCATAAAGATAATACGAGAAAATCGGTGTTCCAATCACGTCAGAAGATTACGCCCATACGATGAAACCCACAACCTAAAACTCAGGAATTTGAATTTGAGTTTGAATTTTAAGACCTTTGCAATATTATGAATATAATCAATTTTATAAAAGATTTGTTCTCAGTAGAAACGGACGAAATAATTGAGTTTGACGATATGAAGTATTTAATAGTTGGATTGGGAAATATTGGAGTAGAATATCATTATACACGACATAACATCGGTTTTGAGGTACTGGATGCGTTGGCGGAAGAAAAAGGAGCGACGTTCAAAACAGACCGTTTGGGCGACGTTGCAACCATAAAGCATAAAGGCAGAACGTTTATTCTTCTGAAACCTTCTACGTACATGAATCTGAGTGGAAAGTCAGTGCGTTATTGGTTGGAAAAAGAGAAAATTCAATGGGAAAATTTATTGGTTATCGTGGATGATTTGAATTTGCCTTTTTGTAAATTACGAATGCGTGGAAAAGGCAGCGATGGCGGACACAACGGTTTGAAGGATATTAACGAAAAAATGGAAAAAACTGATTACGCTCGTTTGCGTTTCGGAATAAGCGATGAGTTCAATAAAGGCAGACAGATTGATTATGTACTTGGACGATGGACGGACGCGGAGAACGAAAAGTTACCGGATTTGATTAAAACATCTTGCGAGATAATATTGTCATTCGGAACAACCGGTTTGGCTCGGACAATGAGTAATTTTAACAATAAGTAGGTTAGTTTTGCTGGGTACGAGTTACGGGTTTGACGCTTTTTCGTGGATTTTCAATCATGTCAAAAGGTTAGGTCTGAACGATAAAACTCGTAACCCGTAACTCGCAACGATGAAAAGGTCATGAAAAAACAAATTCTAATATTAATCAGCATTTTCATATTTACGTTCGTCAATGCTCAATCAACGGACTTCGAAATTTCGGGAACGGTTTCGGATGTAGAAACAGGCGAATTATTGGTTTACACAACCGTTTTTCAAGTCGGAACGGTGAATGGAACGACGAGTAATATTGATGGGAAATTTCGTTTGAAAATTGAGGATAGAACTTATAAGAAAATTGAGTTTTCATTCATTGGTTACGAAACGCAGTTGATTACGTTGGATTTCGAGCAGACGGAATACGATGTTTTATTGAAACAAGTATCCATTGAAATTGGAATGCCGATTATTCCAAGTAGGAGAATTTATCCGCAGCCACATCATGAAAATGGCAAATTACTCAATCGAAGTACACCAACGACCATTCTTTCAAAAAAAACACTTGAACGAAATGATGGATTTAGTTTTGCACCGGTTTTGAACCAGACACCGGGACTTTTTATGCAAAATGGAACGTTGAATACGAATCGAATTTCGATTCGTGGAATAGGAGCAAGGTCGCCTTTTTCGACTTCAAAAATTCGCGCTTATATCAATGAAATCCCCTTGACTTCGGGCGATGGCGAAACGACGATTGAGGATTTTGATTTATCGTTTTTTGATAAAATTGAAATTACAAAAGGGCCGGGCGATGTGACATATGGTTCGAGTCTTGGCGGAACGATTTTGATGAAAACATTCGATCTTTTTAATAATCCAAATCATTTTGAAAGTAAAACGCAATTTGGCAGTTACAATACGGTCTCGACGACGAATCAACTGACGACGAACCTTGGAAATTCTGGTTGGATAAATATTCGACATTCATTATTGCGTAGCGATGGTTATAGAAATAACAATGAATCGGATAGACAAAATTTTTCGTTGTTGGGAAAGGTTAGCGGAGGCGAGGTTGGTAATTTTTACGTTTTAGCGAATTACACGAACGCAAAAGCGGAGATTCCGAGTAGTATTGATAGTTTGACTTTCGTCAATAATCCACAAGCTGCGGCAGCGAATTGGGAAGCTGTAAATGGCAATGAGGATTACGATAAAGGAACATTTGGTTTGTCGTATGAAAAGGATTTTTATGATGCCAATTGGCAAATTGCGTCAAGCGTATTTTATACTTTTCGAAATAACTACGAAGTTCGACCATTCAATATCTTGGATGAAAATTCGGATATGTTCGGGATTCGAGCCAAAGGCACTTATAATAAACAAATTAAAAATAATCCGCTTGAATTGGTCATTGGAACGGAGATTTTTAATGAAAATTACGAGTGGCAAACACTCGAAAATGGAACAGAAAATCAAATTTCTGATAACCAAGAAAACCGTTTTTATTACAATGCGTTCGCACAAGCGGATTTCAAAGTTTGGAATAGCGTAATATTTAATGCAGGTTTAAATTTTAATAATACACGTTACGAATTAACGGATTTATTCAATCGGGACAGCACGAATCAAAGTGGAAATTATAGTTTTGAACCGACGGTTTCACCACGTTTTGGTGTTGTGTTTGAGCCGACATTTTCTGATAAATTCGGGGAGGCTGTTTTCTATATTAATGTCGGACACGGATTTTCGCCACCGACTGTCAGTGAAACCTTAACGCCTGACGGACAAATTAATCCGAATATTCAACCCGAAACAGGTTGGAATTACGAAATCGGTTCTCGAGGATTTTTGTACGAGTTACCACAGACTTCTCAAACGTATGGGATTTACTACGATTTTTCATTTTATCGAATGAATATTGAAAACCTATTAGTCGGTCAAAACTTAGGAAACGGAGCGTTCACAGCGATTAATGCAGGAAAAACGCAGCACAATGGCTTTGAAGGATTGGTAAAATATACGCCTTTTGTGGATAGAAAATATCTAATTGATTTATCGATTGCTTATACTTTTACCGATTATAAATTCACAGAATTTACGGATGGAAATTTTGAATATTCAGGCAACGAACTCACAGGAATTCCATCGAATTCTATCCAAACGTTTTTAGATTTTCATTATAATATCAAAGAAAATATTCGGATTTATTCCAATGTTCATTACCAATTTATTGACAAAATGCCGATTAATGATGCGAACACGATTTACTCAGAAAGTTACCAATTAACGAATGCGAAAATCGGTTTGCGTTGGGGATTTGAAAAGATTTTTCTGAATTTCTATGGTGGAATAAATAATATTTTTAATGAAGAATATGCGTCAATGTTGGCGATAAATGCAAGAGGTTTTGGCGGAAATGCACCACGATATTATTATCCGGGATTGCCAAGACATTTCTATGGCGGCTTTTCGATTAAGTGGAATTTCTGATGGAGATTTTGGCAAGCCAAAATGTGGGGCGTGATGGGAACACAGATTTAATGGGTTTGGCAGAATGACACGGATTTTTTATCGTTAATTTTTAATCCGCATCAACCCGTTTTATCCGTCAAATCCGTATTCCCGTCACGTCCTACCAATCATTAATCTCTATCCTGCAAAAACGGTAAATCTTTGCGAATTTTATTCAAATACACTTTAGAAAGCGTGTGTGTATGAACCGTCGGTTCATGTGCTTTTTCAAAAATACGAACACCGGCTGCATCCGTAATTGAAGAGTGTCCGCTGTTATAATTGCCGAAAGCATCCGTTCCAATTCGGTTGACACCAATTGTATAACATTGATTTTCAATCGCTCGTGCTGCCAAAAGTGTTTGCCAATGAGCAATCCTTTGGATTGGCCAATTCGCAACGTAAAGTAATAAGTCGTAATCTTCGGTATTTCTTGACCAAACAGGAAAACGCAAATCGTAACAAACCATCGGACAAACTTTCCAACCTTTTAATTCTACGATTAATCGACTTTCGCCGGCTGTAAAGTGTTTGTCTTCGCCACTTCCCATTCCAAACAAATGTCGCTTATCATAAAACTCAAAACTCAAATTCGGACGCATCCAAATCAAGCGATTATAATAGTTTCCTTTATCTTTAATCATCAAACTTCCTGCGATGACAGCATTTTGTTTTTTAGCCTGACGAGCCATCCATTGCATGGTTTTCCCATCAATCGTTTCTGCTAATGCTTCGGTTTTCATCGAAAAACCGGTATTAAACATTTCAGGTAGTAAAATCAAATCCGTTGATTCTGAGATAGAATCAAGCTGCTTTTCAAAATGCTTTAAATTCGCATCTATATTTTCCCAAACTAAATCTGTTTGGATAATAGTCACTTTTAGGTCTTGCATAGCTTATGGTTTTTGATTGAATTCAAAGATAAAGGTTTTTTGGAATTAAATAATAGGTATAAAGGTATTTTGATGTAAAGGTTTAAGGTAGAGGCTCACCAACGAAACCGCTTCATTTTGTCTAAATATTGACAACAAAACAGAAATTTTAACAGATTATCAGTCATTCTCAATAAAACGCCTTACTTTTCATTCCAGATTAATAAAATCATACCCACAGAAATTTAAAAAACTTCGTATTAGTGAAGCGTAATAAATATTTTGGCATAAGTTATTTGTTACGCTTCACTTAGGGTTATTATTCACGATGTTATAAACTGTGTCGGTTTTGGAAACCGACACAGTTTAATCGAACAATGAAACCATAGATATATGCATATAGCCATTATTGGAAACGGGATTAGTGGCGTTACTGCCGCCCGATTTATTCGCAAATTGAGCGATCACCGTATTACAATTATTTCTTCTGAATCTGAATATTTCTATTCTCGAACGGCACTCATGTACATTTATATGGGACATATGCGACAAAAAGATACGCAGCCTTATGAACCGTATTTTTGGAAAAAGAATCGGATTGATTTGGTGAATGCCCATGTTGAAAAGATTGATACGGATGAAAATGTACTTTGGTTAAATACGGAAACACAGGTTAAATACGATAAACTTATCATTGCGACAGGTTCGGCTTCTAACATGTTTGGTTGGAAAGGGCAAGATTTGAATGGTGTTGGCGGTTTGTATTCGTTGCAAGATTTGGAGAATATTGAGAATTATAGCAAGGATTTAAAACGTGCGGTGATTGTCGGTGGCGGACTGATTGGAATTGAATTAGCGGAAATGTTTCATGCTCGAAATGTCCCTGTGACCTTTCTGGTGCGTGAAAAAAGCTTTTGGAATAACGTGATGCCGCCCGAAGAGTCGGCTATGATTAACCGTGAAATATTGGATAATCATATTGATTTGAGATTGGAAACAGAACTCAAAGAAATCGTGGATGACGGAACGGGAACAGCTTGTGGCGTCGTGACGAATACGAATGAAGGCATTGAATGTGGTTTTGTTGGTTTGACGGCTGGCGTTCATCCAAATATTGATTTTTTGAAAAATTCTAATATTAAAACGAATCGTGGAATCGTGGTGAATGAATATTTACAAACGAATATCGAAAATGTGTATGCGATTGGTGATTGTGCCGAAATGGAAACGCCGAACGAAGGTCGTCGTCCGATTGAAGCAATTTGGTACACCGGAAAAATGATGGGCGAAACGGTCGCTTATACGATTTGCGGTCAGCCAATTGAATATAAACCTCGACTTTGGTTTAATTCTGCCAAATTTATGGACATCGAATATCAAGTCTATGGAACTGTTCTCGCTCAACCTGCGGAAAATCATGCTTCGATTTATTGGGAACACGAAGGCGGCAAAAGGTCGATTCGGATTGTTTATGATAATCGTCATGGCAATGTTTTAGGTTTTAATTTGATGGGCGTTCGTTATCGTCACGAGGTTTGTGAAAAGTGGATTTTAAACGAAATGCATATTGAAACCGTTTTGCAAAACTTAGGTTTAGCCAATTTTGATCCAGAGTTTTATAAGGAATACGAGGCGGACGTGGTTAAGCTTTATAATTTGCAAACGGGGAAAAATTTGGAATTAAAACAGAAACGAGGTTTGAATTCGGTTTTGAAGTTTTTGAAAATGGGTATTTAAAACTCCAAATTTTCCGTCATTGCGGCATTCGTTACAATGATGGAAGGCTTTAGGTTTTGGATTGCGAAATAAGTTAAGTTTTTAGATTGTGCGCAAGCATAAAAATAAAATAAAAATGAATAACACAGATATAGACAGTAGTTTATCCATAGCGGCATCTGCATTTACTCTAAATGTGATGCAAAAAATCGGTTTAGCCATTGGTGGAATCGGTTTGTTAATTTTATTCGTAGCGTTAGGTTATACGTTTCTGAATCCCACTTTACCATTAGTGGTTTCTTTATTAACAATGACACTGGGAACGGTTTTATACGCTCACGCTACGTATTCACACCTGCCGGAAGGCATCAAAAATAATGGTGTCTGGTTCAAAGCTTTGAGTAATAAAGGAGCTTTGGCTTGGGTTTCAGGAATTGTGATTACTGGCTTTTATATAATTTTATATTGGTTTCCAGAATATTTAGGATTGGCGGTAGCCGAAGGAGCAAAGAATACTGGTTTGGTCGCTTTATTTGATCCTTTGAGTCAAGCGTTGGCAGGGAAAGTAGCGAGTCAATGGTTCGTTTACGGCACACTGTACACGGTTGCGATTTTAGCATTAGGATATAAGTTTTTATTAAAATATCGTCATAATAAATACCAACAATTACGAACGATTTCCGTGATGTTTTTCCAATTAGGATTTGCATTTATGTTGCCTGCGATCATGGAATCGTTGAATCAACCATACTATAATTTTGCGAATATGTGGCCTTTGAATTATTACTTTTTCGATGATTGGCACTTGCAAGGTTTGATTAGTAGTGGTGCTTTCGGCTTGTTTATGTTGCTATTTGGAATTGCGATGTTCTTATTTATTTCCCCGATTTTGACCTATTTCTATGGTAAACGCTGGTATTGTTCATGGGTTTGTGGTTGTGGGGGATTAGCAGAAACTGCTGGTGATCCGTTCCGTCAATTATCAGATAAATCGATGAAAGCATGGAAAGTCGAACGTTGGATGATTCATTCGGTTTTGGTTTTTTCTATATTAATGACAGCCGCCGTCTTGTTCAGTGTTTTGCATGATAGTGGAAAAGGGTTCTGGGTTTCTAAACCTTTGTTTGTTGGAATTTTGGTAACAATTATCGGTGGATTTGCAGCGATTTTGAAATTCAAACCGAAATATTTCAAGCAAATGGATAAAAGAATCTTGCCTTACGTTTACGGAATTGGTGGATTTTTGGCAGTTTTGAGTATCGTGATGTTGGTTTCAGGGCAATACAATTTGTTCTTCGTCGACAGTTATATCTTACGTTCAAACTATGGATTT
>CAWVWD010000032.1:0-16547 GCA_963933585.1 uncultured Saprospiraceae bacterium | reverse complement strand
GGATTCCCGCCAATCTGATTCAAAATCATAAGTTTTTCGCCAGCCATCTCCCTTTTCTAAAAGTATCAATCCATTATAATGACCGCTTAGTAACTTATTTTTTCCAATAGCAACTTGCATCCAAGAACCATTTCGAGCATCAATTTGATTTGCCGTATTTCCATTAACGATAAAAGTACCTTCGTGATGATTCAAAAATAAATCACCTTCATGAACAGCCATATTCCAGACCTGTCCTGCGGACTCTTTGACCAATTGATATGGTGCCGCAACCATCGGATTATAATAGGATTGCCAACTATTACGATATACCCCATTTGCTGTACCGAAATAAATTTGATTTTTATAAATTTGAATGGCGTAACCCATTGATTTTAAGTCACTATCAAGATAAATATACGTGAAGGGCGAACTCGTTTCGACATAATCAATTCCATTATCCAAACCCAACCAAAGATTTTTAAAATTATCTGCAAATAGACTCAAAACACTATTCACTTGTAATCCCGATTTTCGGTTTAAATGACGAATAACTTGTCCTTTTTTATTGATAATAAAAATACCATTTATAGAGGAACCAAAAGCGTAAGTTTCAGCATCAATTTTCGTGGAACAGTAAACAGAACCACGTTTTAACGCCCCATTATCATTTATTTTCCATCGTACAAAATTATCATCCGCATATAAGAATAAACCATCTTTTACCGTACTTATTAATAAGGTATCCCCATGAAAAGAAAAGATTCCATTCATTTCTGAATTGTCCAAATTTCGATTCGTGGTTAGCGGTTTAAAAGTTGCTTGATTGAGTTTTAAAATTCCTTTCCCTGTTTCGAATACAAATATCTGTTTTCCGATTTTAGTTAAAATACCGAATCCCTCTCCTGTATAAATGACTTTTAAACGATTATTTTTATACAGAAAAATACTACTTCCAGTTTTGAAATATACATTTTTATCAATGATTTCAATATTCCAAACATCTGCATAATTCCGATCTTCTTCCGCTAATAAGAAATTCAAGGAATTATAAGTCAATTTACCATTTTCACCAGGTGAAAAATAACCTAATTCACCTTGAGCACCGACGAATATCCTTCCATCATCAGCGACTTTTACCGACCGAACAATTGTTTGATTACTCACTTTATGACATTCCCAATACTTTCCGTCAAATACCAATAAACCAGCATTATTTGCAAAATACATCAAGCCATTTTTGTCCTGTGTAATATCCCAATTCTGCGGACTTCCATTATAAATTGTTTTGTCAAAATTATGAATTGGTGGAATACCAATATTACTGGATTGTCCGAAAGTGATGGACAATAAGCCAAATGTCATTCCCAAAAAAAGCAAATAATATTTTAGCAATTGAATTTTCATTTAATCTTGACTACCCTTTTTTTTTCATTTAAACAATTATCATACATCGTCCTTAGGAACAGAAGCAAAATAGATATTCCCTTTTTACGGTGTCTTTTCACTTATTTTCCATTTCAGGATTAGCTATTTATCCTTAAATATACGCACTCCTAAAACGAGAACTAAGCAGAAAATAAGCCACCGGCAAATAACACATTTATTTAATTTTCATTCCTTAAAGATAAGAAAAACAAGGAATTATGTAGTTTGTTGTGGTAATGTTGTGGTTAAATTAGAAGGATTAACTTTTTGTAGAAACCATGTTGTGGTAATAAAATTTTATAAACAGGACTTTAAACCTACTTTTGTTTCGTCTAAAAAGTTAATTAGATTAATTATTTTGTATTCAAAAAAAAAAATTAAAAATCAAATTATGAGAAAATTAATTTTACCAATTTTATTGATATGTACAGTGGCAACTTTTTCTTTTGCACAAACTGTAAACATTACGTTTGAATTAAATTCAGCTACGTTAGGAACAAGTATTGATGCTGCCGGAATTTTCCTTGCTGGAGGTTCAGAATTTGGTGTCCCAGGTGACAATCCAATGGCTGATCCTGACGGTGATGGTATTTATACTATTACAATTGCTAAACCGGTTGGAACAACAAGTAACTTTACTTTTTTAAATGGTAACTGTGGCGATTGGAGCTGTAAAGAGAACCTTAGTGGTTTATCTTGTGCTGATCCTGCTAACTATAATGACCGTTATTTACCAGCAGTAATGTCTGATACAACAATTCAGGCTTGTTTTGGTACTTGTGATAGCGATGGTTCTTGTACGATTGTAACTGATTCCATTAATATTACATTTGCCGTGAATACAGCTTCTATTGGGACAATCGATCCAACAGGAATCTTTTTAGCAGGTGGCGGAAACTTTGGTAATCCAGGTGAGAATCCAATGTCTGATGCAGATGCTGATGGAACTTATACCATCACAGTTAGAAAGCCTAAAGGTTTTCAAAGTGACTATACTTTTACGAATGGAGACTGTGGTGATTGGAGCTGTAAAGAAGATATAACTGGTTTATCATGTGCGGTTGCTCCTTACAACGACCGTAACTTACAAGCTGTTTATTCTGATACAACAATCACGACGTGTTTTGCAGAATGTTCAATTGATGGAACTTGCACAACAGGTACAAATGAATTATTAACTGACAATGCGTTATTTTCATTACGCCCGACATTGGTTAACAATTATGCAAATGTAACTTTTGGCGAAAATGTAACAAATGACGAAAAACAAATTTTTGTGATTAATGCAGTTGGTCAAGTTATACTTTCTACAAGAATTTCAAATACAAATACTTATCAAATTGATGCGACAAACTACCCTAATGGTCTTTATTTCATTACTGTAAATACTGCAGAAACGAAATTGACACAAAAATTTGTGGTAGCGAAGTAATTTTTTTTTAAATATTAGAGGCTAGATTGCTTTACTTTTAGACGTTAGAATTAAAAGTTCACTTTGTGAATTTTTAAAAATCTAAGAGCGAAGCGGTCTAAAATCTAACGTCTAAAAGCAACGCAAATTAAAATCTAGGAGCAAATCGATCTGTTTAACAATATTCTTTACATTTAAATTAAACCAATCAAATTATGAGATTAAAATACTCCTTGATACTATTCATAGTATTAACATGGTCAGGTATTGCACTTGCCCAAAGTACAGTTACCGGTACGGTTTCAAGTACAGACGGAGAAAGCTTAATTGCAGCATCCGTTTTAGCAAAAGGAACAACACAGGGTGTGCTGACCGATCTTGATGGAAATTATATGATTAAAGTACCTGCAGAGGCAACAACTTTAGTCTTTTCTTATGTTGGTTACGCCACACAAGAAATTGAAATTAGCGGCAAAAGCGTAATCAATGTAACCTTATCAGAAGGTATTGAGTTTGATGAAATTGTGGTTACAGGTTATACCACACAGAAAAAAAGTAATGTAACAGGTTCTATCTCACAGGTCAAAGGAAAAGATTTGGAGGATATGCAAATTGGTCGTGTAGAGCAGGCGTTACAAGGAAGAACATCTGGAATTCGGGTAACGCAAAGCTCGGGAGCACCTGGTTCTGGTTCTACAGTTCGAATTCGTGGAACATCTTCTATCAATGGCTCGAGTCCACTTTTTGTGGTCGATGGTGTTATTATTGGTGGTGGGATTGATTATTTGAATCCAAATGATATTGCTTCGATTGAAGTTTTAAAAGATGCCGCTTCGGCAGCTATTTATGGCGCAAGGGGTGGAAATGGTGTTATTTTAATTACGACAAAAAAAGGAAAAAGAGGAAGTGCAAGTATAAATTATAACGCTTATTATGGCGTTCAAAACCCTTGGAAAAAAGTACCGATGTTGAATGCCACAGAATATGCGACCATTCAAAATGAAATGGCTGCAGCTTCCGGTCAGGTATTACCTTTTTCAAATCCATCACAATATGGCGAAGGTACAGATTGGCAAGATGCGGTATTTTATGCCAATGCACCGATTAGCAATAATGAAATCAACGTTTCTGGTGGTTCTGATAAAATCACCTATTATAGTTCGGTGAATTACTTTGAACAAGATGGAATCGTTGCGAAAGATAAATCAAATTATAGACGATTAAGTGCACGGTTAAACCTAGATGCACAGGTGACGGATAAATTGAAATTCGGTATTAATGCGGCTTATACTCGTAATGAATCTCGTGGTGTGTCTACCAATTCTGAATTTGGTTCTCCACTTGGTCGTGCATTAAATATTGATCCGATTACCCCTTTATATGAAACGGACGAAGCAGTCTTAGGACAAGCACCTTATTCTGTTGGTGGTCAGTTACGCCCTGATTTAGTATATGGTGAAGGCGGAGTTTATGGTATTTCTCCTTATGTAACTTCTGAAATTGTGAATCCTGTTGCAGCTTCGGCTATTGCAGAAGGTGTATTTGGGGCAGATAAATTCGTTTCGTCGGTTTACGGTGAATATGAAATTATTAAAAACCTAAAAATCAAAAGTAGTTTCGGTAGTGATTTGGCATTTTTTGGCAATAGAGATTTCACCCCAGCACATTATTTAAACACGACTAATTTATTAGATACGAATTACGTTGGTGTTAGTTTTAATAGAGGTTTCACTTGGATTTTTGATAATACGATTAATTATAATTTCAAGGTTCAAGAAAATCATTCTTTTGCTGTTTTGGTCGGTCATTCTGCGCAAACAACAAACGGAATGTATTTGGGTGGAAGCAAACGAGATGTTCCGACACAAAATGCGGATGAAGCGACAATTGATTTCGCAAGAAATGAGGACAGTGAGCAAGTTTATGGTGGAAAATGGGAGCGATACGCGATTGAATCTTACTTTTCAAGCTTAGATTATGATTATCAAGGTAAGTATATATTAAGAGCAACTATGCGTGCAGATGCTTCTTCAAACTTTGGTACAAACTATCGTTGGGGATATTTTCCGGCTGTTTCTGCAGGTTGGAATATTACAGATGAGGCGTTTTTCCCTCAAACAAATGCGGTGAATTATATGAAGTTACGTGCTGGTTGGGGACGTAATGGAAACGATGCAGCAGGTGCTTTAGAATATGTTTCTACGGTTTCCGGTGGTCGTAATTATACTTTTGGTTCAAACGATAGATTGACGAATGGTGTTTCTCCAAATCAGATTTCGAATCCTGATTTACGTTGGGAAACCTCTGAACAGATTAATATTGGTGTAGATATGCGTCTATTCAAACGTTTTTCTGTGACGCTTGATGCCTATATTCAAAATACCATTGATATGAAAACGACGCCGCCTTTACCAGCTTATATTGGTAATAATGCACCAACGGCAAACGTCGGAACGATGAATAATAAAGGTATTGACTTCGAATTAGGTTACGATAATACATTTGGTGACTTGAATTTATCTGTAAAAGGAAATGTTTCTTATGTTCAAAATGAAGTTACCGTAATTGGTAATGAAGCAGGATTTGTACGTGGTGCAGGTTGGGGAACACAGGGAATTGAGGTAACTCGTATTACAGAAGGTTTGCCAATCGGTTATTTATACGGTTATACTGCTGATGGTGTTTTTCAAAATCAAACAGAAATTGATGCACACACTGGAACAGATGGATTATTATTACAACCAGATGCAGTACCGGGTGACTTGCGTTTTCTTGATATGAATAATGATGGTATTTTTGATGAAAATGATAGAGGAATGATTGGTGATCCAACACCAACCTGGACTTATGGTTTCACAATTGATGCCGCTTATAAAGGATTTGATTTAGTTATTTTCGGTCAAGGTGTTGCAGGAAATTCTATTTTCAATGCAAGTCGTCGTTATGATTTACCAAATTCTAATATGAATGCAGCAGCTTTAGGACGTTGGACAGGCGAAGGTTCTTCTGACCTTTATCCTCGTTTGACAGACAATGATGCCAATATCAATTTTGCTCGTAGTTCAACTTTCTATGTTGAAAATGGTTCATTTTTCCGTATCAAAACGGCTCAAATTGGCTATACTTTACCAAGAGAGTTGACAAATAGAGCAGGTATTGCAAGAGCTCGTGTTTATGTAGCTTCTAATAATTTATTAACGATTACAGATTATAGCGGTTTCGATCCTGAAATTGATTCAGGTGTAGATAGAGGAAGTTATCCTCAAGCGAGAATGTATTCTGTAGGTGTAAATGTAACTTTTGAGTAATTAATACTCCATCCTTAACCCTTCTCTTTAAAGAGAAGGGTTAGGGATGGGATAAAATATATAAATAATGAAAAATAAATTAATTATACTGTTTTCCTTTATTTTGCTGACTTCTTGTAATGAAACATTTTTAGAAGTTACGCCTGTCGGAAGGGTTTTAGAATCCAACTTTTACCAAAACCAAGGTGAAGCATTCGAAGCTTTAGTTGCCGTTTATGATGTATTGCAATGGACGGATCAAGGTGGATTCACCATGTTTCGCCCATTATTAGATGTCGCTTCAGACGATTGTTTTGCAGGTGGAAGTGATGCTTCTGATCAACCGAGTTGGGTCGCTTGGGATGCATTTAATATGAATCCAGACTTAGGGCCACAATGGGGACTTTGGAATAAGAATTATCGTGGAATTTATCGTGCGAATTTATTCTTAGAGAAAATCGAAAATATCGAAGGGGTTACCCCTCAATTCAAAGCTCGTACAATTGCAGAAGTAAAATTTTTGAGAGCGAAATTTCACTTTGATTTGGTACGTTTGTTCGGTCGTATTCCTGTATTAACCAATACATTAGGTTCTGATGAATACTATACAATCAATCAGATTAGTGGTAATGAAGTCTACACACAAATCGAACAAGATTTGAATGATGCGATTGAGAATTTACCAGAAACAGTAAGTGGAAGTGAATTAGGAAGAATCACAAAAGGTGCTGCACAAGGTTTGTTAGGTCGTGTAATTTTATTCCAAGATGATAATGGAAAAATGGGAACAGCTGCAAGTACTTTGGAAGCTGTCATTAATTCCGGTAATTATGGTTTAGAAGCTAATTATGGTGATATTTTCTTGACAAGTAACGAACATGGCGTAGAGTCAGTTTTTGAAATTTCTTACTCTGATAACTCAAACGCTGGTTGGGGTGGATTCGGTTCTGGCGGCGGCGAAGGAAACGTTGGTATTCAGTTTGTAGGCATGCGTGATTATAGCGGACCAACTTTCGCAACAGGTTGGGGATTTTGTCCTGTTACGCCGAACTTAGTAACAGCAATGACTGGTGATCCTCGATTTGATCATACAATTATTGATGCGAATAATTTGCAAGGTGCGAACTATACACCTGGCTACCAAGAAACTGGGTATTTCGTAAGAAAATATGCACCGCTTCAAGCGAATACAGCCGGTGACGGTGAAATTCCATTAAACTGGGCAAATAATGTTCGTGAGATTCGTTACGCTGATATTTTATTAATGGCAGCAGAAGCTTTAGTAAGAAGTGGCGGTGACGAAGCAAAAGCAAGAGGTTATGTCAATGAAGTTCGTGCAAGAGTTGGTTTAGCCGGAATCACTTCTTCGGGCAATCAACTTTTGGAAGATATTTATACCGAACGTCGTCTGGAGCTCGCTTGTGAAGGTCAACGTTTCTTCGATTTAGTGAGAACAGGAAAAGCAACAACAACTTTAGCTTCTGACGGTTTCGTCGCAGGAAAAAGCGAAGTTTTACCAATTCCACAATCGGAAATTGATTTAAGTAATGGTGCCTTGACTCAAAATAACGGGTATTAAATTATTCTAATATTTCAATGTTCAATTGTTTAAGTGTTTTTCCAACACTCGAACAGTTGAACATTGAATAATCAAACATAAAAAAATGCAAAAAATAACTTTATATATTATCGCAGGTTTGCTAATGATAATGACGGCTTGTGAACCTTCTATTGAGGATAAAATAGACATAGGATTACCGCCGATTGCGGATTTTAGCATTGAATTCATTGATGCCAATAATGTAAAATTAACGAATACAACCGCTGATGATAATTTTATCGCAAGTTGGGATTTAGGGAATTCGGTGGTTGAGAGTGGAAATGTAGTAGAAGCAAGTTTCCCTAATATGGGTGAATACTTTGTAACATTAAGTGTATTCGGAAAAGGTGGTTCTGGTAATATCACTAAAGCGATTACAATCACAGAAGATGCTGCGGGCGCTTGTACTGGTGTGATGGAATTTATAACAAACTGTGGTACCAAAACTTGGAAATTAAATCCTGCCGAAGGGGCATTATGGGTTGGACCTGATGCGAATACAATGTGGTGGCAAAATTCTGCGAATGATGTATTGGATCGTCCTTGTGATTGGAACGATGAATTTACATTCACTTCTGATGGTGTCTATACTTATGTTTCTAATGGTGATTTTTGGGGCGAGCCGTATTCAGGTATTACACCTGAAAGTTGTCAACCTATTTCTGCGTTGCCTTCGGATCGTGCAGCTTGGGGCGATGGAACACACGCTTTTGAAGTGATTCCCGGTACTATTCCAAAATTAAAAGTTACTGGTGATGGTGCTTTTATTGCTTTGCGCAAAGCTGCTAATGGTATGGAAGTTACCCTTCCAATATCCGAAGTTATTTATGATGTCATCCGTTGGGAAACAGTAAATGGTAAGGATATTTTGGAATTAGAAATTAATTATGGTATTGGAATCTGGCGTTTTACATTGGCTTCTCAGTAGTCAATATACTATAAACTATACGTTTTGTAAACGACAGACTTATACAAAGACTATAAATCAATATTTTTTTTATTTTAAAAAAACAATACTAAAAACCATGAAAAAGTTAAATCTATTTTACGTTTTTTTATTGTTCTTAATTGGTTGTAATCCTGATTCTGATATACCAATAGAAGAACCTGATTTCGAAGGATATACTTTAGTTTGGAGTGAAGAATTTGATGGTAATGAAATCAGTACTTTAAATTGGATTCATGAATTAGGGGATGGTACAGGTTATGGACTTCCTTCCGGTTGGGGAAATGATGAACTTCAGTTATACACAGATGCCTCTGAAAATTCTTATATTGAAGAAAATGCAGATGGCGTATCTGCTTTAGTAATTGCGGCAACAGAAGAAAGCCCTGGAAACTATCGTTCTGGAAAGTTAACAACTCAAGGTTTACAGAGTTTTAGATATGGAAAAATTGATGCTCGTATTAAGTTACCAACGGCACAAGGAATGTGGCCAGCTTTCTGGATGTTAGGAGATAATTTTCCAACTATAGGTTGGGCAGGTTGTGGCGAGATTGATATTATAGAATTAGTTGGATTCGAACCTGATGTAGTTCATGGAAACATTCATTATGTAGATGGAGGACAAAATTATGCAAACGCTGAGGGTGATCCAAAAATGATTAATGAAACATTTGACCAAAATTATCATAATTTTAGTATCGAATGGACGCCAACAGAAATCCAATGGTTTTTAGACGAAGAACTTTTTAAAACAACATCAATTGATAATGATGGTCTGAAAGAATTTGATCGTTCTTTTTATTTGATTCTAAATGTAGCTGTTGGAGGTAACTGGCCGGGTAGTCCTGACGCAACCACAACTTTCCCTCAAAAAATGTACGTGGATTATATCCGTTATTACAGCAAAAACGGGTTTACAGTACTTTCTGAACCTGTTTTAGATGTTGATGAAGAAACGGTTTTCATTAATGTGCCACCAAATATTGCTGAGTATGCTTTCAATGAATCAATGAATCAGTTTCCTAATATTGGAACAATGATATTTGGCGCCGGTGGAGAGCCTAATATTTTTTCCTCAGGAACAGCTGTAGATGGTGATAGTGCCGTTGTATTTAGTTATCCTGGAAGTAACTGGGGCGGAGGTTGGTTTGACTTAGACCAATCACCGATTGATCTGAGTGCTTACACCAATGGTAGTTTAGTTTTATCTATTAATATTCCTTCTGTAATAGTTGATGCTGAAATAAAATTAGAATCAGTAAATAGTAATGCTGCTGTTTTCCTAACGAATTATACACCGACTAATACACTTTCAAATGGTTATGTTGAGTATACTATTCCTCTATCTGATTTTGTAGGATTAGATTTTACTGATATTAAAATTCCATTTGCACTTTGGAATCCTGTAGATGCTGGTGGCACGTTTCCCGCCGCTGATGTATTAATAGATAATATCCATTGGGTTCAATAAGGATTGATGAATCAATAAGTGTTTTTCACTACCCTTTCAATGGTAATTGTTATTTAACAACGGATTGGCACGAATTAAAGGAATTAAAGGAATTATCAAAATGATTCGTGCCAGATTCGTTTGTCCCAAACTAAAAAAACCATGAATTATAAATTAGTAACATTATTCTTTTGTATAACACTCTTTGGTTGTGTAAATCAAGAAGCAAATACCACAAAAGATAATGATAATAAAACGCAAGCAGGTGCTTCTTTCAAACTAACATCCGGAATGGAAGCCACTATTTATACAACAGCAAGTGAAACGGAATTGCGACTGACAGAAACAGGCAAAGCTATATTCCAATCAGCAAAACAGCCAGTAGAAAATGCCATTTCCGTTTTTGTAAATCCCAATAAATTATTTCAGACTTTCTTAGGTATTGGAGGAGCAGTTACAGATGCTTCTGCAGAGGTATTTGCTAAATTACCAAAAGAAAAACAAGAAGAATTTTTGACCGCTTATTACGATAAAGAAAAAGGAATCGGTTATTCGTTATGTCGTACACCGATACATAGTTGTGATTTTGGTACAGAAAGTTATACGTATATTGAAGAGGGAGATAAGGAGTTAGAAACCTTTAATATCGACCATGATAGAACGTATAAAATTCCATTAATTAAAAAAGCAACGGAGGCTGCTGGAGGTGAACTAATGTTATACGCAAGCCCCTGGAGTCCACCTGCATTTATGAAAACCAACAAAGATATGCTTCAAGGTGGCAGTTTGTTGCCTGAATATTATGATGCTTGGGCAACCTATTACACGAAGTTCATTAAGGCTTATGAAGCAGATGGCATGCCGATTTGGGGAATTACGATCCAGAATGAACCGATGGCAACACAACGTTGGGAATCTTGTATTTACACCGCAGAAGAAGAGCGAGATTTTTTAAAAAATCACTTGGGTCCAATCATGGAAAAAGAAGGTTTGGGTGATAAAAAAATTGTGGTTTGGGATCATAACAGAGATTTAATTACCAACAGGGCAAATACAATTTTTGAAGATCCAGAAGCAGCTAAGTACGCTTGGGGAATTGGTTTTCACTGGTATGAAACATGGGCAGGTGGCGAACCAATGTTCTCCAACTTAGGCGAGATTAATGAAGCTTTTCCTGATATGAATTTATTATTTACAGAAGGTTGTCAAGAAGGTTTTAGAACAGACAGATACCAGTATTGGGCTCATGCAGAACGTTACGGAAATTCTATCATTAATGATTTTAATAATGGAACCGTTGGTTGGACAGATTGGAATATTCTATTAGATCAAAATGGTGGACCAAACCATGTTGATAATTATTGTTTCGCTCCGATTCACGGTGATACGGATAAAGGAGAATTGATTTATACGCCAACGTATTATTACATCGGTCATTTTTCAAAGTTCATTCGTCCTGGAGCAAAAAGAATGAGTACGGTTAGTAGCAGAAGTCATTTATTAAGCACGTCATTTTTGAATGAAGATGGCAGTTTGGTGAATGTGATTATGAATCAAAGTGATAATGACATTGATTACAAATTGTATGTTGGAGTAGGAGAAGCGATTTCTATTAAAATTCCTGCTCATGCGATGCAGACGATTGTAACGGAATAGATTTTTAATTAATAAAAAGGCGTGTTCAGAGTAATTTAAAAGACTTTTCATATAAAGCTTTAGTTTATTTCATTATCTGAAAACTCCCGAAGCCAGTCATGACCAACTTTTTAAGCTTTTTAAGCTTTTTAAGCTTTTTAAGCTTTTTAAATCGTAAAGAAATTTAAAATTTTGTTCACATAAATTATTCTGAACATTCATTATTCAAAAATTCTAATTGATAAAAAACAGATGACAAACACACTAAAAGTAATATTTGGTCTATTTATAATTGGCTCAATCTTTATCGCAAGCTGTGGTGAAGATGAATCAATTATTTTGCCTTCTGCCTATGTGGAAGATAATAATCGTTTAGAAGGTAATGCCGGTACAACTGATTTCACCTTTAAAATCAAGTTAGTAGAAACAGCGACAGAAATGGTAACAATTGGCTATGAAACACAAGATGTTACAGCAACGGCCGGCGAAGATTATGAAGCGACATCAGGAACAGCAATAATTATAGCTGGTTCAAGAGAGACGACTTTCACCGTGAAAGTTTTTGGTGATGAAGATTATGAAGATGACGAAACCTTCAAAATAAAATTATTAAATACACCGACTGCTGATATTTCAAACAGTGACGGAATTGGTACTATTAGAAATGAAGATAGTTTCACACCAATTGGAAATGATGGCTATGAAACACCATTAATTCAACCTGGTTATACCTTGACTTGGCAAGAGGAATTTGATGGAACAAGTTTAAATACAGGCGATTGGAATTATGAAACTGGTGATCACGGCTGGGGAAACAATGAACTACAGAATTATCAAGCAGGAATAAATAATACAATACTTAATAATGGTAAATTGGTTATTGAAGCACGAGAAGAGAATGGTGGTTACACATCCGCTCGTTTAACCACACAAGGCAAGAAATCTTTCAAATACGGCCGAATTGATATTCGTGCAAAGTTACCGTTTGGTCAAGGTATTTGGCCAGCATTATGGATGTTGGGCGATAATATTAATACCGCTAGTTGGCCTGCCTGTGGTGAAATTGATATTATGGAAATGGTCGGAAGTGATCCAGCTACAACACATGGAACACTTCATTGGGAGCAAAACGGTCATAATTATCAAGGTGGCGGTACTTCTATTAGTTCAGGGATTTTGGCAGATGAATTTCATGTATATACCATTATTTGGGATGCGAACGAAATCAAATGGCTTTTGAATGATGTAGCGTTTTATAGTATTAATACTTCATCCACTGCCTTTTCTGCATTTGATAATAATTTCTTTTTTATTATGAATGTTGCCGTTGGCGGCAATTGGCCAGGTTATCCTGACGCAACAACGACTTTCCCACAGCGAATGATTGTGGATTATATTAGAGTTTTTCAATAAAAATTTCAATACATATCCTTTACAGATTGGACGGATTATTATCTTAATAATTAAAATAAAAACCATGTAACCCATTCCAATCTGTATCTAATTTAAAAATAAAACCATGAGAAAAAATTTGCTTTTTTATATACTTTTTTGTCTAATAATAAGCATTCAAGCGGATGCACAACATCTTCTAAAAGCAGACGGAAAAATCATTTCTAATGAAATTGGAGATACGGTTTTACTTCGAGGAATGGGTTTAGGCGGTTGGATGGTTCAAGAAGGATATATGTTACAAACCGCAAGTTTTGCGAATCCACAGCATAAAATTAGGGCTGCAATTGAAGATTTAATTGGTGCAGCAGATACAGATTTATTTTATGATGCTTGGTTGTCAAATCATGTTCGAGAAGCAGATATTGATTCTTTACAAGCTTGGGGTTTTAATTCCATCCGTTTACCAATGCACTATAATTTATACACTTTACCAATCGAAGATGAACCTATAGCGGGGCAGCAAACTTGGTTGACAAAGGGTTTTGAACTAACGGATAGTTTGATTGCTTGGTGTGCAGCAAGACAAATGTATGTGGTTTTGGATTTGCACGCAGCACCAGGTGGACAAGGTTATGATGCCGCTATTTCGGATTATGATGATACCAAACCATCACTTTGGGAAAGTCAAGAGAATAGAACTAAAATGGCTTCCCTTTGGAAAAAATTAGCAGAACGCTACGTCAATGAGCAATGGGTTGCTGGATATGATTTATTGAATGAGCCAAACTGGGACTTACCCGGTGGCGTTGCTTTACGCAATTTATATGAAGACGTTACCGATAGTATCAGAAGTGTGGATACCACGCATATTATATTTATTGAAGGAAATTGGTTTGCCAATGACTTCACAGGTTTAACACCTCCTTGGGACGATAATATGGTTTATTCTCCACATAAATATTGGTCTGTAAATGATCAAGCGTCTATACAATGGGTTTTGGATATGAGAAATCAGTATAATATACCATTATACTTGGGCGAAACCGGAGAAAATTCAAATGTTTGGTTCAGAGATGCCGTTCGATTATACGAAGATAATAATATGGGCTGGGCTTGGTGGCCTTTGAAAAAAATAGAGTCGGTTGCTGGACCAATCTCGATTGTGAAAAGTGCGGATTATCAAACGTTACTTAATTATTGGGAAAACGGTGGAACACAACCGACAGCAGCATTTGCGAAAGCAACTCTAATGCAACTGACAGAAGATTTGAAAATTGAAAATTGTCGATATCAAAAAGATGTGACTGATGCACTTTTTAGACAGGTCTATTCTGATGAAACAGTACCTTATGCTGATAATAATATTCCAGGTGTAATTTACGCAGTGGACTATGATTTAGGTGTTTTGGGTGAGGCTTATGAAGATGATGATTATGGAAATTATTCTGTAACAACTGGTAATTATTCTGCATGGAACAATGGTTGGGCTTATCGAAATGATGGTGTTGATATTGAAACCTCAAACGATAATACAAATACCAATGGCTACATGGTCGGTTTTATTAATACCGATGAATGGATGCAATATACGGTTGATGTAGCAGCTGATGCGGCTTACGATATTCACGTCCGAGTTGCTTCTGGTTCAACAGGTGGAAATTTCCACTTTATCGCTGACGGAGCAGATATTACGATACCTTATTATGTACCGAATACTGGCGGTTGGAATACTTGGCAAACGGTAATTATTCCTGACGTAATTTTAAACACAACGGACGAAAAAATACGTTTGTATGCGGATAACGATGGCTTTAATTTGGGTAGTTTTGAATTCATTCAAACTGGTGCAACGACGTCTATTCTAACAGAATTTATTTCGGCTGAAACCGTTGACGCAAACACAGTTATGATGAATATTAATAAGAAACTTGATGCCAACTCCTTCCCTACTCTTCCTGCGAATTTCACGATTTATGCAGACGGGAACAGTATTCCAATTACGAATATTGTAGTTGATTCGGATAATCCTCGCATCGTTTATTTTACTGTAAATCATACAATGAAAGCCAGTGAAGTTTTAGAAATATCCTATAACGGCACCCAAATCATGGCAACAGACGGCTCCACATTAGCACCGTTTTCTTTTGAAAATATTGAAAATAATTTGTCAGCTTTGCACCAAGTTCCAGGCAAAATCGAATCGGAAGACTTTGTTTTCCAATCTGGTGTACAGTTAGAAACAACGACTGATATAGGTGGCGGAGAAAATATTGGATTTTTAGATGTGAATGATTATTTGGATTATGAAGTTGAAGTAACGACGGCAGGAACATATAAAGTCGAGTACAGAGTCGCTTCAGAAGCTACCGGCGGTATTGCATTACAATTATTAGATACTTCAGGCACACCAACGATATTACACCTTACAAGTTTCCCTGCAACTGGCGGATGGCAAACTTGGCAAACTTATGATGAAAACACCTTCATTCCTGCTGGGGAATACACTTTACGAGTATTAATCACACAATCACCGTTCAATATGAACTGGATGAATTTTTCATTATTGACAAACACTAACGAAACCAAAACGATAGAAAAAATCAATATTTTTCCAAATCCGTCCACTGGTTTTATTAATATCAATGCAACACTACAGACGGCTCAAGACGCCACGATTGAAATTTATAATTTACTCGGTCAATCTGTTTATAATGACAATTTAAAAAATAGATTACAACTACAAGAAACCGTTAATACAACTAATTTTCAAGACGGTTATTACGTTTTATTTATTCGGTTAGCAGACGGTAGTTTTTATTCTGAAAAGTTTTTAAAAATGGCAAATTAGACATAGTCTGTAGTTTGCAGTTTTGACTCAAATGTAAAAAAAGGTGTAAGAGAATATTAAATATTCTTTTGCACCTTTTTTTTGTTTTAAACGGTTGCTATTTTTAATCTTTATAAACTTTTCCCGCCACTAACTTTTATGAATTACACGAATTCGTGAATAAATATAATTCGTATAATTTATGGCAGATTTTTCTATCTAAAGTTCAAATATCCTTACTTTTCAAAAAAAACTAACGACCCTATTTAGGCAAAATCTTAATAATTCGACCCGGATTTTCGAGTGCAACATACAAATAACCATCATTCCCAACTCGCACATCTCGCACCCGACTTTTTAATTCTTCTAGCAATTTTTCTTGATAAATCACTTGATTATCCTTCAATACAATTCTTTCCAAATACTCAAACCGCAAAGAACCGATGAACAAATTATTTTTCCAATCCGGATAAATATCACTATCCAAAAACGCCATTCCACAAGGTGCAATTGATGGCTTATAATAATGAACAGGTTGCTCCATTCCTTCTTTTTCTGTAATCTCCGTTAACTTTGTTCCGCTATAATT
>CAWVWD010000031.1:0-16658 GCA_963933585.1 uncultured Saprospiraceae bacterium | reverse complement strand
TTGGGAATGCAAATTATATGAGTGTTCCAGCATTACGCAATCCGAAAAATGATGCAATCGCAATCGCTTCAAAATTAAAAGATTTCAATTTTGAAGTAGAATTATTGACAGACGTTTCCGAAAATCAAATGATTGTTGCAATTCGTGATTATGGTGAGAAATTGAAGAAGAATGGCGGAGTTGGTTTATTCTATTACGCCGGTCATGGTTTACAATTAAATGGACAAAATTATCTTGTTCCTGTCAATGCTGATATTCGAAAAACAGAAGATATTGAATTAGAAACGGTAGATCTAAAACGGGTATTAAACGAATTAGAATTTGCAGAAAATCGCATGAATATCGTTATATTGGATGCTTGTAGAGATAATCCTTATGGTTTCGAAAGAGGAGGAATGAGTACGGAAGGACTATCTTCAACGAATGCTCCAAGCGGAACGTATATTGCTTATGCAACTGCTCCCGGAAAAGCAGCTTCTGATGGAAAGGGCGAAAATGGTCTTTACACAGAAATGTTATTAAGAGCTTTAGACCAATCAAATGGTATTCAGATAGAAGATGTATTCAAACGAGTAAGAGAATATGTTTTAATTGAATCGGAAGGTTTACAAACGCCTTGGGATAATTCTTCTATCATTGGAGAGTTTTATTTCAAAGAGTAACCATATAAAATTATAAATAATACAGAAAAGCCACAAGATGAATATCATCCTGTGGCTTTTTTGTGCAATTCTCTAAAGGCATCGGAAATGTTAGACCGCTCCTCTATTAGATTTTGAGTATTCACTCCGTGAATTATTTAGACATAAATAAAAAGTAAGTCTAAAATCTAATAGCAAGACGATCTAATATATCTATTAATCATTCGCTGGTAATACCTTTGTATTGACTTCACCAAATCCGATTCTCAAACCACCTTTTTCGCAATATCCACGCATAATTACGGAATCGCCATCATTGATAAATCGACGTTGAGAACCATCCGGCATATCGACCGGTTTCGTTCCTTTCCAAGAGATTTCTAACATTGAACCGTAAGAGTCCGGCGTTGATCCACTAATCGTTCCCGAGCCACACATATCACCAACTCGCATATTACAGCCATTCACGGTATGATGTGCTAATTGTTGAGCCATCGTCCAATACATATATTTAAAATTAGAATTGGTAACAATTTTCTCTTCACCATTTTCAGGTTTAATTCCCATTGAAATATTAATATCATAACTATTTTTATCATTGGCTGATTTCAAATAAGGAAGTGGTTCGTTCTCTTGTTTTGGACTTTCGCAACGGAACGGTTCTAATGCTTCCATCGTCACAATCCAAGGCGAAATAGAAGACGCAAAACTCTTCCCTAAGAAAGGGCCTAGTGGCACATATTCCCATTTTTGAATATCTCTCGCTGACCAATCATTGAAAAGTACCATTCCAAAAATATGTTCCTCTGTCTTATTAATATCAATTGGTTCGCCCAAATCATTAGATTTACCAACGATAAAAGCCATTTCTAGTTCAAAATCCAATAATTTACAAGCTCCATAAAATGGTTGCGTAGAATCCGCCGGAATCATTTGACCTTTTGGACGACGAATGGGCGTTTCTGAAACGATTACAGATGAAGAACGACCGTGATAACCAACTGGAAGATGTAACCAATTTGGCATGAGTGCATTTTCGATTCCACGGAACATAATTCCCACATTCGTTGCATGTTCTTTACTTGCATAAAAATCGGTATAATCACCAATTCTTACCGGCAATAACATCGTGGTTTCCTCAACTGGTACGACACAAGTATCAACTGCACTTGCATAATCTTTTAATTCCGCACAGCCTTCACTAAGTAACGCTCCTACCCTTTCCCGAACAGCATTTGTGACGCTTTTTCCCAATTCAATAAAATCATTTAAGACTTTTCTTGATAATGTAAATTCATCAAAATCAATCTCATTGAAAAAGCCAAATTTTGCTAGAGCAGCAATATCTATCACAGAATTACCGATTCGAGTACAAACTCGAGGCGATTTATTTTCATTGGTAAATATTCCAAAAGGTAAATTCTGAATTGGAAAATCACTGTTTTTAGGTACGTTTATCCACGATTTTAAGTTAGTATTCGTTAAGTCTATCATTGTTTGTTAGCTTTTTATATTTTTACATTGTATTTTAAGGTGTCATACTACAAATTTAAAATACCTTATTGAATTCTTCATAGGAATATCCAGTTTTTCACGTCTATCAATCATTCATTTTACATTAATACTAATTAATGGTTGATTTGTATTAATAAATAAGACGAAATCAGATAAAACTCACACGTCTATTTAAAATAGACGTATGAATAACACCCTCAAAAAAACTTATGTGCTTAATTACTTTTGCGTACGAAATGCATCCAAAATATAAACTGATTGTAGTGGCGAATAGAGATGAATTCTACCTTCGCCCAACGGCTACCGCAACTTGGTGGAAGGAATATCCAAACCTTTTGGCAGGAAAAGATTTAAAAGGACAGGGCACATGGATGGGATTTACAAAAGATGGTCGTTTCTCCGCATTGACGAATTACCGAGATGGTTTTTCAGAAAAGAAAAATGCACCTTCCCGAGGTGATTTAGTCAAGGATTTTTTGCTTTCGCAAAATAACGCTTCCGAATATTTGAATCATATCGCTCCATCGGCTGAACTTTATAACGGTTATAATTTACTGACTTTTGACGGAGAAAACTTAGGCTACTTTTCTAATCAAATTGACAACCCTCAAATATTAGAAAAAGGTGTTTACGGATTGAGTAATAATATATTGAACCGTTCTTGGCCAAAACTGAATACCGCGGTTTCCGGTTTAGAAAATTTAATTGAACAAGAGAAATTTTCAATTAATGATGCGTTTGAAATGATGAAAAATAGAACCCTCGCAAGTGATGAAAATCTACCAAATACCAATATTCCAATCGACCGAGAACGTTTGCTTTCCGCAATGTATATCGAAACTAAAGATTACGGAACTCGATGCAGTACCGTTTTCTTATTGGATTATAATGGCAAATTTCATTTTGAGGAACGTTCTTATGTTCCTCAACATAGAGCAGTATTCAAAGGGAAAGTTTTTTGAGTTGTTACGAGTGGGAAGTTTTGACCGTTTTAATGTGAAACGTACATAACGCTCTAATGCATTCGTTCAGAAATCCTTGACAGTTAAACCGTGTCGGTTTTTAAAACCGACACGGTTTCTACGAGAATAAACTATCAATAACTTTTAAGCAGTTGCACTAACGATGTACATTCGCTAAAAAGATAAAGAGGTATTAATGCTTTCGCATTAATACCTCTTTTAATAAAAATCTGTCCCGAGAAAATGCACGTTGAATCACGTCAGAGCGAAAAAAAACTCGCAACTCGTAACCCGAAACGCAATCACTTCAAATGCACTTTATTCGCTTGTAATACATCTAACCTTGAACCTGTGTGGCTCACGAAAGCTACAATCTCGCAATTATCCGCATTCCATCCTACTGGAAGCGTAAAGGTATAAGTGAAAGAAGGTGTTGAACCTTCTTTTGTTTTAGTAACAGAAATCGCATCACCCGTATAATTCGTCAACATCGTTCTTAAAATATGCTTATGTGTATAATCATACTTTTTGCCATCTTTTGTCAATTGAACATCATCGACATTATCTTCCGTAACCATTACCGAAACGGCAAGAGCTTCTGTTATCGTTTCTGCAAATTCCAAATCAATATCAACACTTAACTGACGACTTGTTGTATCATAAGTTGGTAAAATATCCACTTCTACTTTAGGAGCTTGCAAAATGTCTTGAATAATATAACCTGCCCATTTAGATAAACTAATTGGTAATTCTGTTTCATTGGCATATTGTGTACGGTTCACTGTAGCCGCAGGATAACCTTGAACAGGTCCTAAGTGAGCATCCAAATTAGTACCTTCTGAAGTTCTAAAGTCATACAAACTGGTATCATACGGTTCTGAAAAGAAACCAGAATGGATAGAAATTGGAATGATATATTCGCCATGTTGAGCGACTATTTCTTCAATTTTTTTACTTCCTTCAGGACAATTTACACAGCGAACACCAGTAAATTCTTCCACCAAAACTCGACGACCTGTATAAGTTATTTGCAAATCAATTGGTGGAACAATCTCGTCACAGCCTATTATTAGTATTGCAAAAAAAGCAAGGAGAATAGATATTTTTTTCATTATTAGAAATTTTAAGGGATAAGATATTAAGGTTTAAGGGCATAATACCTTAAACCTTAATACCTTAAAACTATTTTTTTTTAGAAACTTGTTGTGCCTGTAAATCGAACGCCACTGAAAGCTGGTTCAAAACGACAAACGCCACCAGTACAAACGACACCTTCTACTTGTTTAACGTAAGCCAAAGTGAATCTGTGAGGTCCAGTATTGTAACCAACAAAAAGCGTTGGATAATGCTTAATTTTACTACTCTTTTTTGGAACAGTATTGACCATGTCTGAAACAGAAAAAGACCATCCTGGAGAAATATTATACTCAAACAAACCAAATGCCCAAGAACCCAAATCTTCATCCGTTTGCATATATTGAGCTTCTACACGGAAGGAATGTTTACGAGATATTCTATAAATAAATTCTGTGAAAGGTACAAAAGTTTGTACCAAAGGCACACCAGGTTTTTGTTCGTAAAGGTCCTGATTATACTGTTGAATTTGAACTCCTGAGATAGATTTCCATTTACTCTTTTTACCTTTAAATGACGCTTCCAAATATCCTTCTCGGTATAATAACTCACCATTCAAATCCGTGATATTACTCAATGTCAACGTGTAGTTTTGCTTTCTTGATGGCGAATAAGAAATATCTAATAATGCTGCTTGTTCTCCCAGGAACTGTGTGGCAGCATTATAACGAGCCGTCAAACGGTAAGTATTTGTTCGAGATAATGGCGGAATGAACGTAATTAATCCACGGTTTAATGTTTCATTTGGTGTCGTTCGTAAATCAAAATACTCTGTACGTTTTCCTTGAAAAGTAATTCCCATACCTTTGGTCGAATAACTCAAACTTGAATAAAGTACAGAACCCGGTTTATTCACATAACCGACAGAGCTTTCTGAGTCAGCGACTGCTTCTGCCGTTTTGTAACTTGCTTCTACATACCAAGAGAATTTCTTATATTGCAACGTATTAAAAAACGTAGATGCCAACGTATTATAACTCGGTACAAAACGCTCATCTGGAATTCCAGAACCGATATTTGCACGAATTAATTGCATGGTTTGTTCATCTAACGTACGATTCATAATTCCAACCCCTGGAGCAAAAGTTATTTTTGAATCTTCCTTCGGTCGCCAGAATCCTTCGATACTTCCACCATTAATAACGGATTTATAAGTATCCGGATATTTTCCGTCAGAATCCAAAGAACCTTTTTGTTGACCGGTAAAAAATTTTATTTGCCAATTATCGCCTATATCATAAATCAATCGTCCACCAAGTAGTGAATTATCAACTGCCAAAGGACGTTCCTCAAAAGCACGAAAAATCGTTCCTGTTCCGATTTGGTCATAAATGTGTCCAACCGTAATATCTAAACCTTTGACTTTTTTACGAACGTAAGCATTTCCAATACCGACAAATGAACGAGAGTTCACAGGATTCGGTAGGTTAGAATTCTTGTATAAATCAAAGCGAACGCCAATATCAAACCCTCCACGATTATAATACAAGTTCATCCAAGATTCAGAACCTATAAATTGATAATCATATTGAGGCGTATTCGATGCTCCGATAGAAGAGTCTCGCATAAAGAAATTGGTGTTGTTCTGAAAGTTTCCTGACAGGTAACCAGCTTCTTTATCCTGTGCAGTTAATGCGATACTAAAGGAGAACAGTAACACAAAAAGTAAGTAATATTTTTTCATTGGTGAATATTTCAAATAGATGACTAGAAGATTGATTTTAAGGTTTTATGGTATAAAGGTATAAAGGTAAACGACCGTTTCTAATAAATTTCTAATTCACTAGAACAATCAAAACCTACAAACCTTCATACTTACAAACCAATACACTTTATCAAAATCTTAATAAAGTGTCGTGAAATTAAAACTAATCGCATTCATAATTAAAGATTAAGGTCATTTTTTAACATTTTATCAATTGAGGTATAATTTTTATGACATGTAGAATATAAAAAATGGGAGAAATCTTGTTTTTTGATAAATCGAAATTTTAAAAGTTACAAAAGCGTTAGTAATTATTGTTATTAACCAATATTTTGTCGTCAAACTGTTAAAAGTAAATATAATCGTATGCACTCATAATCAATTCTTTAATTTTATTTTCTACTTTGCATTATTAATAAATAAATCATTGAAACATGAAAGATGATTAGATATTAATGACCTTTCGAATAATCAAGTGACCGAAATCATTGGTTATAAATAATCGATTTATATATTCAATAAGTAATTTGTTTTACTACGTTCCTTTGGTGTAATGCCGATTTTAGTATTTCTAAGTTAGGTTTGGTCAAATAGAACTGGGAACAATGCAACAGATTGCTTAGTTTTATGTCTGAATTTAAATTTAAAAAACAAGAAATGAAATTGACAAAAATTTTAACTTTAGTACTTTGTTTTACAGCCGGGACGATCATGGCACAAGACCAACTTCCTGCGACTGCTTTAAAAACACTTAGTGGCGAAAAAGTAATTATTACAGATATAGTTGATAGTAATAAAATTACGATTCTTTCTTTTTGGGCAACTTGGTGTAAACCCTGTAAATTAGAATTAGACAATTTCGCAGAATATTACGAAGATTGGCAGGAAGATTATAATGTAGAAATCATTGCAATAACGATTGATGATGCTCGTCAGTTACGTAAAGTTCGGCCAATGGTAAATACAAAGCAATGGGAATACACTGTTCTTTCAGATGTGAATCGGGATTTGCACAAAGCGCTTGGTGGCGTTGATATTCCTTATACGGTTGTCGTGAAAAATGGTAAAATTTTATATACTCATAGCGGTTACAAATTAGGAGATGAAGAAGACTTGGAAGAAAAAATAGAAGATTGGGCAAGCGATAAATCAGAAGAGGACAAAGCTAAACCTGAAAAACAAGAAACTGACGGAGAAAAAAAATAATAAGATTGATTGTAAATAATTGATCATTTGGGACCGTTAGACGAATCAATAGTTCATAAATCAATATATTTTCTTCATTCATGACTGAATTCAAATAAAGAAAGCTTTTCATAGATTTAACTTATGAAAAGCTTCTTTTGTTAGAAAAAACTGATAATCAGTGAATTATAGCTTATTTTTAATAGAAAAATCAAAAAATATAAACAATTTCGTCTTGTTCTCTGTATTATATGAATCAAAAAGTCATTGAGTAATTGCAAAATTATAATTCAGCTTACCTCTTCAGAAACAGAAATGTTTTGATTCTATTCAACAATTGATGATAAATATGGTTTTCCTATTTCTCAAAGAGATAAAGTAACGCAACTTAGAATTAAAGTTATGAAGTGCATTAGTGAGGAAATATTATGGGAATACTTAGATGATGAAGTGGATCAAAATCTTAAACAAGATATTGAAAGACACTTAACTATCTGTCCAAAATGTGAGCATGAGTTAGAACAGGTTAAGTTCTTTAATCAAGAATTTTCAAAGGCTGTAGAAAGCCAAGCCTCTTCCAGAAAGCCTCGAGAAAAATTCATTGAAATAGAATTGAGTTACTTAGAATCAAAACCAATGCTTCAAAACTTCTGGAAAGGTTTTGTAATGTCCGGCTTCTTTGTTTCATTGGCAACTGCAATCTTTGTAGCCTTAGCGTATCCTGTTCAAGGAACGAATGTCTTTGAAACTGAATTTCAATTGATAACTTACACTTTAAGTCAATTAATCTACTTCATGGGAACACCAGTTATTGCAGATATTTGGATGATCGCAGTAACATTCAGTTTCTTATTTTGGGTAGATAAAGTCTTACGTTCGAAAAATCAGCGTATTTAGTAAGTGACTTGTCCCGAAGTATCGATGATAAATTATTGGTATTTTAATATCACTTATTATAACAAAAAAAGAAGTCCGAATTTTCAAATTTGAAAATTCGGACTTCTTTTTTTGTTGGTGACAGACTCACGGACAGTAATTCCATATATATAAAATCATGTGCAAATATTCAAAAAATGACTTAGAATCAAATGTCAGCGATTGAAAATAGCTTAATCCGTTCTAATTATATGGACGAAAATAATTCATCATCAAGCTTTTGGTACAAGTAGTTTATAATTTATAATTCTCATATCATTATTTTCTTTATTTTTGACTTTCATCCAAACTATAGAAACCAAAATTACAACAACCTAAAACCAAGCAGATTATGGAAAATACACCTTTACAAAACACTCGCTCAAAAGATATTATCAAAAGACACCATCCGGATCGGATAATAAAACATGAACGTAATGGTAAAACCTACTTTGAGTTTTACTGTAAAAATGATATCGTACTGCGTTTGCACGTTTTATCAGATACGATAATTCGGTTTCGTTATGCTTTTGATGGTGATTTTGAAAGGGATTTTTCTTACGCAATTGATAAACGATTCAAACAAAAACCGGTCAATACGATTTTTGATGAATTTGAGGATAAGTACTTGCTCTCTACGGATAAATTACGATGTGAAATCATTAAGGAAGGTTTATTGATTAATATTTACGATAGTTTTGGTAATATAATTTGCGAAGATGATTCAGGGTTTTACTTGAAAGAAAGTGTGATGAAAGGTATTTCTCGCCTAAAAATCACCAAAAAAGCTCCTGATTCAAAGCACTTTTTTGGTTTAGGTGATAAGCCAGGAAAAATGCAAATGCACGGAAAAGCTTACGAAAATTGGAATACCGATTCTTTTGGTTACAATTCTGACTCAGATACACTTTATCGCTCAATTCCATTTTATTATGCTTTAAATGAAGGAAAAGCTTATGGTATTTTCATGGATAATACCTATCGAACAAGATTCTCTTTTAATCGTCAAGATAATGGCGTAAGTAGTTTTGAAGCACATGGCGGAGAGATGAATTATTACTTTATGTATGGTCCTGAATTATTACAAGTTTCGGAACAGTACATGGAACTGACAGGAAAAGCAGAATTACCAGCAATGTGGACAATTGGCTATCATCAGTGTCGATGGAGTTATTATCCAGAATCGGTCGTTCGTGGAATAGCCGAAAACTTCCGTAAACATCAAATTCCATGTGATGCGATTTATTTCGATATTGATTACATGGACGGTTACCGTTGTTTTACTTGGAACAAGAATCATTTTCCGAATCCGAAAGCATTAATTGCGGATTTAAAAAAGAACGGTTTCAAATCCGTCGTGATGATTGATCCGGGAATTAAGGTTGATAAACAATATGATATTTATAAAGATGGAATTGAGAAAGGTGTTTTTTGTAGAAGAGAAGATGGAAAATTAATGAAAGGGCCAGTTTGGCCAGAAGAGTGTGTTTTCCCAGATTATACAAATAAAGAAGTTAGAAAATGGTGGGGAGAATTATACAGTGATTTAGTTTTGAAAGATGGTGTAGATGGATTTTGGAATGATATGAATGAACCAGCCATTTTTGAAGTCGAAAGTAAAACGTTCCCAGAGTCTGTTCGACATGATTACGACGGAAATCATTGTAGTCACCGAAAAGCACACAATATTTATGGCATGCAAATGACTCGTGGAACGCATGATGGCTTATCGAAGTTACAACCGACTAAACGACCTTTTGTATTAACAAGAGCGAGTTATTCGGGCGGACAACGCTACGCTGCGGCTTGGACTGGTGATAATACAGCGAGTTGGGAACATCTACATATTGCAAATACCCAATGTCAGCGAATGAGTATTTCCGGATTTTCATTTATTGGTTCTGATGTCGGCGGTTTCGCTCAATATCCAAAGGCGGAATTATTGACTCGATGGTTTCAGTTAGGTATTTTTCATCCATTGTATCGATCACATTCGATTGGTTATAATTTGGATGGCGGAAATACGATTAATGAAAAAGAAGTCCAAAAAATGAAGGAAAGTGGTATCGTTCCAGACCAAGAACCTTGGGCTTACGGCGAACCTTTTACATCGATTATTCGAGATGCCATTGAATTACGTTATCGTTTATTACCCTATTTATATACGGCGATGTATCATAATTCTCGGACTGGCGAACCTGTTTTGAAGCCTTTGGTTTTCTTTGACCAAATGGATGAAAATACTTACGATCGAGAGGAAGAATTTATTTTCGGTCGTCAGATTTTGGCAAGTCCTGTTTCTCAAAAAGGAATCGAAACGAAGGAAACCTATTTGCCGAAAGGCTTATGGTACGATTACAAAACTGGCGAAGCTATAGAAGGCGGACAAATAATTACCATTGATACGCCAATAAATGCAATTCCGATGTTCATTAAAGCAGGAACGATTCTACCGCTTTATCCGGTCATGCAATACACGAACGAGAAGCCTGTGGAAGAATTAACCTTGAATATTTATTATAAAGATGGTCGAGAAATCAGTGAATTATATGAAGATAGAGGCGAAGGAATGGAGTATAAAATGGGTGTTTTTTGTTTGAAAACGTTTGAATTCCGAGCGAATGAAAAAGGAATGATTCTCGAACAACGCCAAAATGGTGCTTTCAAAACAACTTACAATAAAGCAATTTTAAATTTCATCGGTTTTCCAATTGAGGTTTCTTCGATTGAAATTGATGACGAAATGATGGAAAAAGGAGAATATGGTTTTGGAATAAATGCTAATTTCGAAAAAATAGTAATCCGATTTTAAGTTCCTTTTTGTAGCCTTCGTGATAAGAAATAAATGATTTATAAGAATAGACTATTCTTGTAAAGTTGTAAAAAATGTATCCTCAAGCTTACGTTTTATAGTAATTCCCCTCTTAATACAAAGCCGTATCGTCTATAAAAACGATACGGCTTTAAAAAAAATCAATTCATTTCTAATAAACTTACAAAACTGCTTTTTGACGTTTAAAAGTACCCCTAAATATCATATTCCAATCTTTTTTATTCATTGATTTTTGCCAAACTTGACTTACAGATCCATTTGCACTCTTGGAATAGGTCAATCGGTGATAGGTCTTTTTTCCGTTTGTATTAATCGAAACTGCTTTCATAGATAATTTATTATTTTCAAATTTTCCATAAAAATGTAAAGTCGTTCCGAAATCATCTGTCCAAATCTGCGACCAATTTTTATTTTCTACATCATAACTCATTACACTACGCGTTTTGAGACCATCTGAACCTTCGTAATTTTCTTCAATCATATAAGTTCCAAAAACTAAGCGAATATTATTTTCGCCAAGCAATTCTCCCTCTTTAGAGAAAAAATCCCAATCGCCAAGCATAAAATCTAACTGCCGTGCACCATCATTTGTGCAAGCCGTTTGTGCTTGAATATTGAAACCAAGCAGCAGCGAAAGGCTGAATAAGGTAATCGTTTTGATAGCGTATTTCATGGTTGACGTTTTTGTTTAATTAGTTGATATTAACACTACGCAAGATTTAAGCAAAAGGTTAGCATAATATTAACGTTTGGGGCATTTTTTCGTCAAATTTGTTAAAAAAGTACCTAACCGGTAGAAAAGAAGTCTAAAATAGGTCATATTTAAAAATGTAAGCAAGGAAAAAACACTTGCTCACATAGGACATTAATAGCTTTGAATCAAAGGATTTATTTCCTTTTATCGAGTCAAAGGTCATATTAATTGAGATACGAAACACCTACACAAATGAGGTGATTTTTGATATTTTATAAATTATTCATTAATAATTTTTTAAATATCTATTTTTCTGTATTTTATAAAAAGTGGTAATAAATTACAGAATTAGCGTCTGATTCCTATTAATTTATACTTTGAATCGATTCTTAGAAATTAAATTATACTAAACTCAAACCATAATTATTTATGAAAATACTACAAATTTTATTCGCTTTTGCTATTACAACTTTACTTACTTTTTCCGCAAACGCTCAATATCAAACCTTAGTCTTGAATTACGAAAAGTCATGCTTTGGGGAAAATGAACCCTTACCGTCTCGCAAAAATTTTGTGATTACAGGTGTTGCTAATACGAATATTCCGTATGTGGAAGTGGCAATTTATGAGGGAAAACACAAAGAAGCCGAATCCGCTGTTTATCAAACTTTTTGGAAACGTGACTTGAATAGTCAATCTCCCAAATTTACCGTTCCTATAAATCAACATTTAAGAGAAAGTAAATCTTACGATGTCTTAATCAAATATTATCGAGTCGCCACAAAAGCAGAAACAAGTAATTTACAAGAAAATATTTTCAGTACGTTAGATGCTTATATTGATCAGTCCTATAAACTGTCTAATTCTAATATAAACTTCAATAAAAGCGCTAAGAAAACGATTGCTGATTTAAATGAAATTGTAATCATTGGAATGTCGCAATATCGCCATCGCACCAGTTTTTCTTTTAAGTCTTTTTCGGATGTTGTTGCCATGAAAATTACCCAAACCGAGAGTCAATCTTTGAAAAGTATATCAAATGCTAATGCCGCAAACGGTGATGATGCTGGAACTCGTGTAATTTTCCGTGATAAGTTATTGACAGAATTAAAAGAAATGATTCATACAGAAGTGAATCAATACTTGAATAGAGAATTATATATTATGGTCGATGATAAATACATTGAAGATTATCCGACAGAAGAATTACAAAACTCTTTGCCTGTAAATATTGGTTATGGCGGAGCATTATTGAATACGGATTTTGATGCATTTAATTATACAGCCGGTCCTTATTTAGGTTTATCATTTCCATTCGGAAAAGAAGGCAGTCAATCGAAATTTTTACAACGTTCTTCTTTATCGTTCGGTGTTATTCTTGACCAAAATTTATTTGATCAAGACGGTATTGGTTACACAGGTCCAATTTTTGGCGTCCCAGTTTATGGTGCACTAGGCTATCGAGCGTTTCGCTTTATTCGTGTGAACGCTGGTGTCACAGTTTTGGAAGATATTGCAGCGTCTAAGATTCAAGTATATCCGTTCGTTGGGATTAGTGCAGAATTGAATTTGTCCTTGTCTCTGGCGAAAGAGTAATTTACATTGTTTGATTGTCATTTCAAACGGTGTCAATTCTAAAAACCGACACCGCTTGAAATATATAAATGGCATACTGCAATTAATTGAAGATTTTCATTGAAGCAAAGTAAAATCCAACGGTAAAGTAATAAGGAACTGGAGGCGATCACAATTGAACTATGAAATTATAAAAACCATGAAAAAAATAATTCTACTTTCTATATTTTGCGTCTTTACGGTTTCAATGTTCGCTCAACAAAATACTTATAGTTGGCGAATTGGAGCGTATAGTGGTTATAATTTTTATCGAGGAGATTTGAACAGTGATTTAAACGTTTTTGAGGGGAGTCATCCTTTGAATAATTTACCGAATACAGATTGGCAAAAATTACTCTCTTACGGCGGAAGTTTGGAATATAGTTCACAAGGTTTTGGTATAAAACTATTGGGAACCCGTGGGATTTTTCGGGCAAATGATAGAGCAGCGAATCGTAATGGCGATTTTATTTCGCATGCGAATTTCGACCGTTCGCTGAATGCAGAAACGCAATTATATGATGTTTCCATTTTAGCGACTTTTTATAGTGATAATGGCCGAATATTATCTCAAAAAGCTTTCGCAAGTCCTTATTTTTCAATTGGTTTTGGTGGAACGCATTTCGATGTTTTTAGTAATTTATCAGATGCTAATAATCAACCGTACTATTATTGGTCAAATGGTTTAATTTACAATAAACCAGAAGATTCACAACCGACAGATGCGATTGAATTGACACAAGATGATACTTATGAGACGAACGCAACAGATTTGGAAAATGAAAGAGTCAATTATAATACCTTGGCTTGGAATATTCCGATGGCAGTTGGTTTGAAATTTCGAATTTCGGACCGTTTGAATATGAATTTGGAAGTGATGGGACGTTATGTAAATTCGGATTATTTGGATGATGTGAGTCAGCGAGGGCATTCGGATGATAAGGATATTTATGGTTTCACTTCGCTTTCATTACATTATAATTTTGGACAAAAATCGGAAGGTTTTGTTCCGCCTATTTTTTATTCTTTAGGAACTGAAAATGAGGATTATACAAAATCTGAAATAAATACGAAAGCGGAAAAGGTAGATACATTGAAAATTGAGGAGAATCTTTTAGCAGTAAACCTGAAACCGAAATCGGAATTCGTTGAAACGGAAAAAATAATTTCAAACCCCAATATTAAAACTATTGAAACAGAAATTGATACGTCGAAAAAAATACTCATTTTAACAATGAAGACGGTTCCTGCTGCAACAAACCCAAGACGAAATTCTAATGAAAATTCAACCATAAGTTTAGGTTCAAAACCAAATATTGAAGTCGTAAAAACACCAACTCTTTTGTTAAACGACAAAACGTTTAATGCCGAAAAACAGATCTATTTAGAAGTTCAAAAAACGCGCTTGGAAGTAGCAGAATTAAATGAACAGGCAAATATTTTATTGAAAGATTATGATGCTTCAAAAGTAGATAGTTTTGCAATTTTAAATCAAAAAATTGAAGCTTTAAGTCAACAATTACAAAATTATCAACAATATATAATCAGCTTGGCAATTCAAGGAAATGCGAATCATACGAAGCCAGAAAATCAAGCAATCAGAAAACAAACGTCAGCTTTAGAGAGAGAAACAGAAGCTTTGCGACAAAAATATCGTGTGTTGGTTTTGGGCGAAGATGACCCAAAAGTAATTGCGACAGAAGTAGAGAAATTAGAAGCAAAAAATGAAGCGAATAAGGCAAAAATAAAGGCCTTGGAAGCCGACGTTCAGCAATTAGAAAATATAAAAACAGAGACAGAATTACCCGGAGAACTAGAATTTTCAACAGCTGAAAAACCAAAATCAATCACAACTAAATCTACTTTATCAACTCGAAATACCGAAAATTTAAATATTATTTCAATTTCTAAAATCGATACTTCCACGACATTTATAAAAAATTCAGTAACCGATAATAATCCTCCGATTCCTACTTTATCGGATTCTATGACAATCATTACTAATGATTATGAAGCGAAGTTAAAAACTTTGACGCAGGAAGTCGAGCGATTAAACCGCTTAGTGATTCCTCAAAAGAATCAAACCATTAATCGTTTGAAAACGAAAGTTGATTATTTGGAAGGAGAATTAAAAGGGATAAAAGAAACAAATAGATATTGGGCGGACTTTTTCCAAAAAGAGATCAAAACGCTTCAAATCGAAATCACAAAATTGAATCTAAATCAACCAATACAAAAATCAAAAGTTATAGAAAAAATCGTTCGAATTCCGACCGAATCGACCACGAAAACGGTGCAACAAATTATCACGGATTTTGGCATTTCTAATATTTATTTTGATAATGGACAAACGACAATCGAATCAGAATTTAATGATCGCTTAAATCGAGTTGTAACCTTGATGAATGAACATTCGGGAGTCGTTGTCACCTTAAAAGGTTATACCGATAAATCAGGAAATCTTGAGTTGAACTTCAAACTATCGAAAAAACGTTCGGAAGCGGTCAAATCATATTTAATTAGTAAAGGTATTTCTGCTTCAAGAATTGATATTAGTTATTTTGGAGAGTATCAGGCGGTAGCGATGAATGATCCGTTTTCTAGAAGAGTCGAAGTCATTTTGATGGTGAATTAATATGGACTGTAAATTTTCGTTTTGGCGTAATCTTTAAACGTAAAAAAAATGCTCCCGCAGACAAGCCTACTGTATAAACAGGCAAATCTGCGGGAGCATTTTTTTTCACAAAGGAGCGAAGAACTCCTCATCACAAATTCTAAATTAATTATACAACCAATCTAAACTTGAGTTTTTATATTTTGATAATCTCACTTGTTTTTCCAAACCCTCAAAACTTGCTTTTGGAGCTTCCAATAAAAACATATTGACGAAAGTCGGTGGAATTCCAACAGGATCCGCTCTATATTGATAAATAATTTTTGTTTTGTTACTTGATAATGGTGTGACTAGCCAGTGACCTTCCGAGTCAACAATCCGCACATAACCTGAACGATTAGGTTTGACTGTCGGTGTCGCCTTCATTTTCATCAGAACACTACCATTTTTTTGAGGATAAAATGTACTCTTTGACACCAAATCTCTATCCCACAAAGGCCATGGCATATCAATTGAATAATGCAAATAGCGCGTTCGAGAGGTCACTTGTTTCACCAAATCACACTTATCTATCGCTCGCATCCAGTTTGTATGACTTGAATAATCTACCATTACAGCCAGGACCGTTTCTATACTCACATCCACAGTCGTAATCGCCTTGAATTCCTTAATTCCACTCTCTGTTGTTCGTGTATAAATGACGGTTTCCTTGTTCGTATAAGCTTCTTCCCAAGATTCATTCACTTCCGTAAATGATGAATTCATCAATAAAATTAATAAGGAACAAAGCATAATCATATATCTTCCCATATATTGAGAACGTTATTTATCTCAATAAGTTATCCA
>CAWVWD010000030.1:0-16691 GCA_963933585.1 uncultured Saprospiraceae bacterium | reverse complement strand
TGCTTGAAAGTCAGCAATTACACCATCTTTTAGAGGGCGAATTGTTTTGATGTTTTTATGCGTCTTCTCGTGCATTTGCATCGCCTTATGTCCGACTGCAATTGTCTCTCCAGTCCTGCGGTTGACGGCTACAATTGAAGGTTCATCCACTACTACCTCGCCATCTCGGATAATTAAGGTATTAGCCGTTCCGAGGTCAATCGCTAACTCTTGTGTAAAAAATTTAAAAAATTTCATTAATTATAAGGTCTAAACATTTAGTGATTTGGCTTGAATAATGACTGCTTGCGTCGTAATGTTTGAAAGATTGCTTTTGGTTTATTCCAAACGAACACCTATAATCGATACACAATTTGCCTCTAATTTTGATTGAATGTTCTGGAAGGGGAAAATAAAAATCAGATACGAATAAGCTCGCCTAAGACAAATAATCTTAGCTTAATTTTATTAAAATTGCTCGCTTAAAAGTTAATGAAATGCCTAATTTTCGTCCTTTCCTTTCGTAAAATCCTGTTTAATTGGAGAGATAATTTCACTAAAAAAGCTATGAGAAGTTATCTACGTATTACGGATTACAAATATAGTTAAAAATTACTGTGATTTTCTGCTTAAATCTTGACATTATTTTTAATAAATTTGTAATGTTTTTGATTTTATAATAATGTGTAATGAATTTTATTAAAAATTATGCTCAAATAGATTAGCTGCCCAAATACAAAGGTTTCGCAGAGAACCTAAAGTGTTTTAACCTTTATATGTCCTTCGCGAACGATTTACGTTTAAACTTATACTTTCCAAGTCGTTAAACCTCCTTCCGTGAATCTGTATCGTTTGAATTCTCCACCAAATGGTTTTAAGGCTCTAATAACGTCATAACGAGTGTTTTTTGGACAATAAAAAATCATATAACCGCCGCCGCCGGCACCGGATATTTTTCCGCCAGTTGCACCAGCCTTTCGAGCTGCTGCATAGATTTTATCAATTACAGGATTAGAAATCCCATTCGCCATTTGCTTTTTATAATGCCAACCAAAATCCAGGATATCGCCCAACTTATCAAATTGACCGGTCAGTAAAGCTTCCTTCATCATAATCGCCTGCTCTTTTAATTTATGTGCAGCCTCTACTGATTTATTCCCCGATTTTTTTCCAAAATTCTTTGCTTGTTTTTCAATGATTTTTGCTGAAAGACGAGATGTTCCAGTATGATATAACAATAAATTCATTTCCAATTCATTCGCATAATCTTCCTTGATGCGTAATGGATTCACGATTACTTTATCGTCACCATAAAACTCCATAAAGTTAAACCCACCAAAAGTCGCAGCGTATTGATCTTGCTTTCCGCCAGCCATCGCTAAATCAATTCGTTCAATTTCGTAAGCCAAATGAGCCATGTCATATTCACCCAAGGATAAATTTAACCATTCTGCAAATGCTCCGATTATCGCCACTGTAATCGTGGAAGATGTTCCCAAACCAGAACCAAAAGGAGAATCCACAAAAGTCGTCAACTTAAAACTCAACGGTTTTTTCGTGAAATCTTTAACGATTCTATTATAAACACCTTTTAGTAATTCTAATTTCCCATCAATTTCCAGAAATTCCGTTGCATCCAAAACTTGAATTTCGTCAATGTCTGCAGCGTGTAACGTGATTTTTCCATCGTCCGTTGGTTCTATATTGGCGTAAGCATATAAACTCACCGTTGCGTTTAAAATCGTGCCGCCATAAATATCTGAATACGGACTTACATCTGTTCCGCCACCTGCCAAACCTAATCGTAACGGTGCTTTTGAGCGTATTATCATTTTTATTTTATTATTTCATTGCTTCATTGTTTCATTGTTTTTTACAATTCAACAATCAAACAATCATTTTCTTTTACCTCTTTTAATTTTGTAATTATTGAAAGCCCGAACGATTGAAGTTGGTGCTTTTCCACTTGTATGATAAATAATCAAACTGCCAACAACGACACCTCCTGAAGTGATAAAACCATTCATCCAAATTAAAGCTGTCATACCAATTATCATAATCAAACCGCCAAAAATGTATCCGAATAATTTGACCGAATCATTCGGAGAGGCAAAAACATTGTTCACATGATATTCATTATTTTTTAAACAATGTGTACATTGATTATTAAAATATGCTCCAATTTCGTCCTCTAATTCGGGGCGATTTCCAGCTTTTGACTTAATAATAAATGCCTTTTGACAAGATTTACAATAGGCTTGTAATTTCATTTCAGCTTATTTTTTATTAATAATCAACAAATTTAATAGAATTTCTAAGCATCTATTTAAAATTCAAATTCAAATTTAAATTCGTTATTTTAACAATCATAAGAATCCGACATTTCATAACAATCTAATTCGTACTTTTGCATAATTATTAAATGTTGAATCAAAAAAATTAATGAGTAAAGCACAACGTATATCTTTTCAGAATTTCCTAAATCGATTTGAGGAAGTTTCATTACCAATTTCGATAGGAACGGAAACGCATTTGGATTTTAGTAGCCAACAAAATCCTTTACCGGTAGCAATGATTGATAAATTTTTCATTGAAACTGGTGTAATGACAGAGCTGGACGAATTCACAGAGTTAGTTCCTTTGATGAAAATTGCAGATACGACTGGTTTTCATGCACTAATCGTATGGAAGGCAGGGTTATTGAACTATGAATATTGGATGTTGACGTTCGATGATATGGAACAATTAATTGATAAAAAAAGCATTGCGGGAACTAAAGTAATGGATAACCTGTTACTGCATGCAGTTGTTTCTATTAATGAACAGCGGGAAATTCATGTCATGGAAAGTGGCCGTGATGTAAATAATGAAAAAGTATTCGACCCGACTAAAAGTTTGCGTTATCAATTCCAATTATTAGAAGACGGATATATTCAAGAAGAAGAACCGGATGATTTATTCTAAAGGTTTATCAGTTTTTGGTATTTTGGTTTAGAGGTACTGACCAAAATACCAAAACCATTATATTATGATGACTGTTATATTTTTTTGACCGATAAGCAAAAGTCCCCAAAAAAAGCAACTAAGGAACGGAAACAGGATAAGGATATGATTTTTTGCTGCTTCTTTTTTCCTTATTTTCCATTTCAGAATTGGTTACTTGCTCGTCAACTGCAGCAAGTGGGTTTATACCGATAAACGGCCATATCTAAAACGAAAACTAAGAAAAAATAATCTACCGAAAAACGGTATATTTATTTAATTTCCGTTCCTAAACACTATTCACACCGTCATAAGTCTAACATGAATTAGTAAGCCTCAATGATTTGTGCAAATTTTACAAAAAAACAAAAATTTTAAATTTAAAATGAAAAAAACAACAAAAACTGAAAAAACAGGAAAATTAAACCCAATCGATTTAAGAAAGTCCATTCTAAACTTACTCCGAGGCAATCCGAAGAAACGTTTTAGTCCAAGACAATTACTCCGAAAATTAAAGATTAAAAATACGAAAACATCTGTTCAAGATGCCTTAGAAAAACTGCGCGAGAAACAAGTTGTAAAGCACTTTCCTGATGATAAATATAAAATCAATCAACAAGAAAAACCTAATCAACCAGAAAAAACCAATCAACCAGAAAAACGGTATGAGAAACAAGCTATAAAGTACGTTCCTGATAATAAATATAAGATCAATCAACCAGGAAAACCTAATCAACAAGAAAAAACCAAACCGGCACCAGATGTAAATGCTTCGATTAGAAAGGGACGAGTTGATATGACTCGAAATGGTGCGGCTTATATTATTTGTGAAGGTTTTGATGATGATATTTATGTACAAGCTCGAAAGTTAAATTATGCAATGAATGGCGATACGGTAGAAGTGAAAGTTTTGCCGAATCGCGGACGAAGTAAATTGAACGGAGAAGTTATAAAAGTATTAGACAGAGCGAATGAATTCTTTATCGGAACATTGCGATTATCGCACCGATTTGGTTTCGTTACGCCGGATAATCAGAATATGTTTACCGATATTTATGTTCCTTTAGACTCCTTAAATGGAGCAAAAGATGGTGAAAAGGTGGTAGCGAAAGTCATAAAATGGCAAACTGCGAAAATCAAAAGCCCAATTGGAAAAATTACAGATACGCTTGGAAAAGCAGGTGGGAATGATATTGAAATGAAGTCGATTTTGATTCAAAATGGCTTTGAGTTGCATTTTCCAGAAGATGTTTTAGAGGAATCGGAAGCATTATCTGAAAAGATTACAGAGCAAGAAATTGCAAAACGTAGAGATTTTCGAAAGGTATTGACATTTACAATTGATCCAGATACCGCAAAAGATTTTGATGATGCGTTATCGTTGGAATTTTTTGAGGATGGAACATATGAAGTTGGAATTCATATTGCGGATGTCTCGCATTATGTCCGTCCCGATTCAGCATTAGATAAAGAAGCATACAAACGGTCGACTTCGGTTTATTTGGTGGATAGAGTTTCTCCAATGTTACCCGAAAAGATTTCGAATGTCTTGTGTTCTTTGCGTCCAAATGAGGAAAAATTGACTTTCTCGGCTATTTTTACTTTTGATAAAAAAGATAAAATTATCAAAGAATGGTTCGGAAAAGGTGTGATTTATTCTGATCGAAGATTCACTTACGAAGAAGCTCAAGAAATCTTGGAAGCTGGCGAAGGTGAATTAGCAGAGGAATTGAAAAAGCTAAATAACTTATCGAAGAAATTGCGCAAGCAACGATTCAAAGATGGTTCAGTCGATTTTGATGCTCCAGAAGTGAAATTTATTTTGGATGATGAAGGCGTCCCGACGTCGGTTTACGTGAAAGATCGTAAGGATTCAAATATGTTGATTGAGGATTTCATGTTGTTGGCAAATCGTCGAGTTTCGGCGAGAGTGGGTAAACAAGATAATCCAGTTCCGTTTGTGTATCGTATTCACGATTCTCCAGACTTACTGAAAGTAGGGAACTTTGTGAAATTTGCACACTCGTTGGGTTATAAATTAAATATTCAGACGCCAGATCAAATTGCGGCAGCTTATACGCAACTTTTGAAAGATACGAAGGAACGTCCGGAGTTGAAGGTGTTAGAACCATTAGCGATTCGTACGATGTCGAAAGCCGTTTATAGTTCGCATAATATCGGACATTACGGTTTAGGTTTTGAATATTATTCTCACTTTACTTCTCCGATTCGTCGTTATGCCGATGTTTTGGTTCACCGACTTTTGGAGAAAAACTTAAAGACTCGTTACGCTGTGAAGCAAGACGAATTGGAAGAAATGTGTCAACATATTTCTCGTCAAGAACGTAAAGCAGTTACTTCGGAACGTCAATCTGTGAAGTACAAACAAGTAGAATTTATGACGCAACGCATTGGTGGAAGATTCGTTGGAATTATTTCAGGAATGATTGATAAAGGCTTCTTTGTAGAATTAATTGATAATTTCTGTGAAGGAATGGTTGATTTCAAAAACTTACCAGAATCGTATTCATTGGACGAAAGTCGATTATTCGCAGTTGGAAATGCAAGTGGTCAAAAAATCAAAATGGGCGATAGAGTAGAAGTCCGAATTTTGAGTGCGGACTTGGCAAAACGGACGATTGATATGGAATTAGTGACAGATGAAGAGGAAGATTAAAATACAAGTTTAATAATTATAAAAAGGCGAAACTTCTTCACGAGGTTTCGCCTTTCGTTTTTATTGTCGCTCTGCCTAGTCCTGAAATAAAATATGAAAAAAATCGCAGATTTCGGAAGGAAATAAAACGTTTGAAAGGACGCTACGAACCTACAAAATCAGACAACTCAAAACGATGAATATAAGGAGAATTTTCATCCTTTATTTATTGTAAAGACAAGGTTTTATGGGTCAGGTTACTTCCCGAAGAAATCAAGGAATGCCAAAATACGAAAGGAGCTATCTCAAAATATCTTGAGATAGCTCCTTTTTAATAAAGTATTCCGTGACCACCGAGTTTTCGGGACAGGTTACAAACGACTAACTAAATATAGCCGACGCTCTAATCTTCTGTTACATAACGCAATTCAAAAGTAGAAGGAATCGCCACGATTGTCATAAAATCCGTAATCGGACGTTCGTCCAACATATCGACTCTCATATTCTGAATCTCATAAGCTGAAAGTGTCATCATTTGTTGAACTTTCTCTCTTTGTGATGCTTTCAAAAGACTTGAATTAGCATCACCGGTGTAAGATTGCCAGAATGGTAAATTCAAAACCAATAATAACGTGAAAGCGACTTTCAAAAATCTTTTTCCTGCTTTGAATCTTTTCTTTGATTTAACAGGAACCTCAACATCCATTTTTTCTATTGTGATAATGTCCTGAACCATTTTAGCTTCAATCGCTATTTTTTCCAAACGATTTTCTATGCCGTCCAAAATTCCATTTAGTGCTGGTGCAGTTTTGCTCTTTACAAAAAGTTTAACCATGAATTTATTTATATTCTGTTCCAAACAGAAATCTAATAAATTCTCTATTTCCATCGCTAACTCTTCCTGATTATCTAAGAACTCTTCCATTCGATTTTCCTCACTTTGAGCAATATCGTGGAAAATATAGTCGATAATCTTGTCAAGATTAACTTTAAATTCTGATATGTAATTATCCTTCCTCACAAATTCTCTTCTTTATATTTATAAATTGTATACAATGGTCTGTATCACTTTTGGTTTGGACTGAATATTTTAATTAATTATCCAATCGTAACCTTAAAATCTCTCTTTTCAATTTTCGCTTAATTCTTTGTTTCAATACTCTTGGCGATTTATCATTTGGATACATTTCTTCTAATTCTTGGTTATTATAACCCTCCAGATGACTTTTTAAAACGGCCTTCTCCAAAGGTTCTAAAACACGAACGGCCATTCTAAGTTCATCATTTACGATGAAATTTGTATTTGCACTGTCGCCGCCTTCTAATGAAAAAAGCGTTTGAATATCTACTTCTCTGTGTCGATTCTGTTGTCGTATCAAATCGATTGAACGATTTCGAACCCTCATTTTTAAAGCACCCAAAACATTTGTTGTATTCGGTCGAAATTTCTCACGCCGAAGTTCAACAGGTGTTTCCAGCAATTTCATCATAACATCTTGCACCGCATCTTTTGCTCTGCTGAAATCATTTAGGATAGCATTTGCGAAATGCGTCAGTTTATCACCGAAAAGCAAAAAGAATCGCTCGACGGTAACATCATCACCAGTATAATAGCCTTCCAATAATTGTTCTATTTGGCTTTGATTATCCATTGAATTGTTATTTGATGCTTCTTCCATTTTGTCGCTGTATTTTGCGAATAATCACAGTTAGGATTATATTTTGATGAAATAAACACTTTAAAAAGTGCATTAATATGATATTATTGATATTCTGATAACTATCCTTACGGATAAAACCGAAATTAGGTTGACTCTTATTCGTATTATTTTTATGAAATTATAATTGGTAAAATGTAAAGATGATTATGTGTAGACTACGATAATCATGATTATAGTGTGAATAAAGAATCTCTACACTTTTTTTTGAAACTACTTCTAACAGCTCTAAAAATAACAATAAGATTTTAATAAGTCTATGTAAACAAACTTTTTTTGTGATATTTATTACAAATTAAACGCCTTTGTTAAAAAGTCGTTATTTTGTAGCAGAAATATTCCATTTTGTTTGAGATGTGAATAGAATAGTATTTCATAATTAGTAATATTCTGAGATTCAATATATTCTGATTTAAAACTATTATTCAAACACCAACTTATTCCTAAAAATCATTGTAAGATAAATTCTAAATATTATGTTTAAAAGTACAGCGAAACTTTTCACCGTATTGGTTACAATTATCCTTTTAGGTAGTTGTGCGACCGAAAAATCAGATGATATTGTTATATGGCAATCTACGGATCCTGTGATGTTGAATCCAATGAATGCAGTAGATGCAGGTTCTCGTCGAATGATGGAACGTATTTTTCAACCATTATTACAAATAGATTTTTCAACATACGAATTAGTTCCCGTATTAGCGAAATCTCGTCCAATCGTGAAAGAGATTTCAGATAGTACGACGACAATGGAATTTGAAATTAGAGAAGAAGCTATTTGGGATGACACAGGCGAACCAATTACAGGTCATGACGTCGCTTTTTCATTGAAAGTAATGAAAGCTCCAGGTATTCAAAATAGTGCACTTCGTGTATATTTTGATTATATCAAGGATATTCAAGTAGATGAATCGAATCCAAGAAAATTTACGTTGACTTGTGAGCAATATATGATTATGGAATCTACCTTGACGAATTTAATGATTTGTCCAAAACATATTTATGATCCTGAAGGTGTTCTAGAGGATTATAAAGTAAGTGATTTTTCTACGCCTTCGACGTATGAAACACTCACTGAAAATGATGCAATTATGGGTTATGCTGAATTTTTTAATGCAGCAGATTTTCAAAATAATATCGTTGTCGGTTCTGGTCCTTACGTGCTGGATTCTTGGGAGCCGAGTCAGAAAATTGTACTTCGTTTAAAGTCGAATTGGTGGGGAAGTAAAGTAAATAATGGCGGTTCTTGGTTAAATGCAACACCGGAAAAATTAGTTTTCAAAACGATTCCGGAGATGAGTACAGCCATTAATGCTTTGGAAGTCGAAGAGTTAGATGTAATGTATAGAATTGATCCTCGAAAATTCACAGAGGATTTGCGTAATGATTCTTCTTTTATCAATAAATTCCATACGGGTACACCTTCGCAGTTCATTTATTCTTACATGGGAATGAATAGCCAAAATCCAAAGTTATCGGATGTAAATACTCGCCGTGCATTGCGTTTATTAATGGATGTTGATAATTATTCAAAAACGACTTTTTATGGTTTGGCAGAACGTGTAACAACGTTTATTCATCCATCAAAAAAAATATTTATTAATGAAGATTTGAAATTTCAGCCATTTAATATCGAGAAAGCGAAAGCCTTATTAGCGAAAGCTGGATGGAAAGATAGTAATCAAGATGGCGTTTTGGATATGGTAATTGATGGTGAAACGGTTGATTTTAAAATCGAAGTAATTTATCCAGTTGTTGCCACGACAAGTGAAGACGGCGTTTTGATTTTCAAAGACGGCTGTAGAAAAGTAGGAATTGAAATCGTTCCTATTTCTTTAACCTATCGTGTGTTCTTAGGAAAAGTGAAAGAGAAAAACTTCGACATGTATTTTGGACTTTGGCAAGCGGCTCCGGTAGAATCTGATCCAGCACAGCTTTGGCATACCGATGCAATTAATGGCGGACAAAATTATACGAGCTTTGGAAATGCAAAAAGTGATGCGATTATCGAAGGTATTCAAACGGAATTAGATGAAAATAAACGTGCGATTTTATATAAAGAATTGCAGCAGATGATTGATGAGGAAGCGACTTATATTTTCTTAATCGCGGTCAAAAATCGTATTGCAGTGAATAAACGCATTAAAGATCCTAATTACTCTTCAATGGGAAATGGTTTTTGGAGTCAAGGTTTTGAATTGATGGAATCGGGAGAATAAATTATTAAAATACAGTACGCTTAACATTAGTCGTCTGGGGGAAGGGAACATTCAAAATAAGAATGTTCCCTTCCCTTTTTTTATTCATAATCTGATTTCAAGTGTTATTATGAATTTTTTTTGCAAAAAATGTTATATTTTTGGCTGTAACTGAAATTAATTGTTAAATATATAACGAATATAATCCGATATGAGAATAGGTATAATCAGAGAAGGTAAAGTTCCGCCAGATGCAAGAGTTCCTTTAACGCCAAAGCAATGTGCTTATATAATGGATAAATATCCAGTAGAAATATGGATACAACCATCAGAAAGTCGATGTTTTTTGGATGAAGAATACGAGGCAGAAGGAGTAATTTTGACGGAACGAATGGAGGATTGTGATGTATTGATGGGTGTGAAGGAAGTACCGATTGGTAATCTAATCAATGATAAAACTTATTTCTTCTTTTCTCATACAATCAAAAAACAGGTCTATAACCGAAAATTACTTCAGGCTCTTGTAGCTAAAAATATTCGTATGATTGATTATGAAGCCTTGAAAAAAGGTGGAAGAAGAGTCATCGCTTTTGGCCGTTGGGCAGGAATTGTTGGTGCTCATAATGCCATGTGGACTTACGGACAGCGAACAAAGAAGCTTGAATTACCTCGAATGGCTGCTTTCAAAAATTTTGATGAAGTAAAAGTTTTTTATGATGAAAAATTAGAATTACCGAATATAAAAATCGTTTTGACAGGAACGGGAAGAGTTGGGCAAGGCTCGGCAGAAGTATTGGATGCGATGGGAATTCGGAAGGTGAAACCTTATGATTTTTTGACTGAAAACTTTGAGGAACCAGTTTATACGCAGTTATTTTGTAAGAATTACGCTGGTCGAATTGACGAAAGTGAATTTAATAAAGATGAATTTTATACTAATCCGGAATTATACAAATCAATATTCGAACCTTATACACAAGTAGCGGATATTATGATTAATGGTATTTATTGGGATAATGCTGCGCCTCAATTTTTTACGAAAGAAGAGATGAAAAAGTCTGATTTCAAAATTAAAGTGATTGCAGATGTTACCTGCGATATTGCACCCGTTGCATCGATTCCTTCTACGCTTTATGCGACAACGATTGAAAAACCAGTATTTGGTTATAATTCTGAAACGGAAGCGGCCGAAGAACCATATCAATTGAATACAATTGATATGATGACGGTTGATAATTTGCCAAATGAATTGCCTCGTGATGCTTCGAATCATTTTGGCGAACAGTTTATTAATTCTGTATTGGAGGAGTTAATGGATAAGGAAAATAGTGATGTGATGAGGAATGCTCGAATTACTCGAAATGGTGATTTGACACCAAAATTTGAATACTTGAGAGATTATTTGAATAAGTAATAGATTTTTCGAGTTGCGGGTTTTCTGCTCTGATGTACTTTCTCCCGTGAATTTCGCTGATAACGCAAATTTTTCAAGTTATTGGTAAGCCAATAATGCTGAATAGAAATAATTCGCTTTGCGAGTTATTAAAAAAAAATCTGTGTTATCCGTGAAATCTGCGGGAGACGTTCACGTTGAAACGAAAAATACGAAAATCCGTGACCCGAACTACCAAGTTATTTTTTTATCAATTCCTAATGCCGGATATTTGCCTTCTATTTTTAGATAAAAATCCATCAATTCTATAATATCTCTATCCAAATCTCCTGTTGGATAGAAAGGTTCTCGAAAGATGATTTTTTTGGTTCTGAAATCAAAACCACAAGCGATAACGGGAATTTTTGCGGATTCCGCAATATGATAAAATCCCGTTTTTATTTTTTGAACCTTCGAGCGAGTGCCTTCTGGTGCTAATGCGATAATGAACCTTTCTTCGGCTCTAAATAGGTCAGCAACTTGTTCGACTAAGTTATTAGAACGACTTCTATTTACCGGGCGACCTCCTAAAGCTCGAAAAATAAATCCATGAGGAAACATAAATAATTGATGTTTGCCAATATAATTTACAGGAAGTTTCAAGGCCCATTTTGTTAAAACGCCAATAATAAAATCCCAATTTGTCGTATGTGGAATTACTGCAATGATGTATTTATTTAGATTTGGTAAGTTTCCTTCAAAACTCCAGCCCCATTTTTTTAGTATAAAATGACCAACTCGATTTAGCATTTGGTTGTGGGGGTTGTAAGCTGCGAATTACGGGTTGCGAGTTTGCTTGTACAAATGTGACCGTTTTGACGTAATTGAAATATAAATTAATATTTATGTCTATAGATTATACCTGTATGGTCAAACTCATAACCCGTAATTTGCGACTTATTAAATTACTAAATTATCATTTTTTTTGATTGAAAGCTATAGTGGTCTGGGAAAATGACTTAAAAAAGGGCAAAAAAAAAGGCCGCTTTGTAAAAAGCGACCAAGTTTCACCTAAAAATAACTACTTATTTACTTGATTATTATAATTTTATGACTTTACATATCAAGTATTATATTTTTTTTCTATTGACAATCCAAAGATAGAATAATATTTACAAATGTAAAATATTTATATGTATATTATTAAAAAAAACTTTCCAATGATTATCAATGATTAATAATTATAGAATAAATCATATATTTTAAATATCAGCTTAGGGTGATAAGATTCGTGGATTACTACCCCGGCGACTTTAAGTTCGCTTCTGCCCATTCGTATAGCAGGCGGGGTTCGAATAATATTTACAATAGAGGATGAGCGAACTTGAATTTTCCGTCATCAAGATTATTTACTTTAGTATTATTGTCGAATCGAAGCCGCTTCTGTTTCCAATGCTGTTTTAGCCGTTTGCTCCGCAACGGTTAATGCATTTTGCAATAAGTCATTGGTTTCATATGAATCAGCAGATAAATTGAAAAACTCTTCCACTCCATTATCATTGACGATTAATTTATATTGTTCATCACGAATTGTATAGCCAGAAATCGTATTGGTAATATCCGTATAATTATAGTTTCGATTACCCGAACCAGATGCGGTGAGTAAGTGAGCAAAGTTGTAACTATCTTGATAGGTTTCAACATTGAGACCAGCAAGATTCGCAATCGTAATAAATAAATCGGTAGAATTTACTAAAGCAGCTTCTCGTTCACCGGCTCGACTAACATTTTTTCCCGAAACCACCATTGGAACATGAACGCCACCTTGATACAGTGAGCCTTTAGAACTTTTTGGAAGGTAAGGTAATTGACGAACACTTCGAGTCGTTCCATTATCACCGATGAAAATGATAATCGTATTTTCTTTTTCCGCTTCCGTCATACTATCGAATAATCGTCCAATTTCGTGATCCATATTTTCCATCATTGCCAAAAAATAAGGCATTGGATTCGCATCAATAGTTGCTTGATTCGTTGATAAATTACCTTGGGAATGTGTTCCAGATGGCGGCAAGTGAAATGGCGTATGTGGCGTATTATAAGCTAACCAACAAAACCAAGAATCGTCTTGCTCACCAATCCAATCAATGGCTAAATTCGTTAATTTTTCTGTGGCATATTCTGTTGTTGAGGTACTATTTCCGTCTTGAAAAATATCCCAATCATAATAATTTTGTATCGCACCGGATACGATTCCTGCGTAATGATTAATACCCATTTGAGTTGGTGTATTTCCATCATTAGATAGGTGCCATTTTCCAATTATAGCATGATTATAACCTAAATTATTATCATCTAAATAGGCTTGTAAAGTTTTTTCAGAAGTTGAAATAGTGGATAAATCATTGGCATTCAAAACGCCAGTTCTATAACCATATTTTCCAGTCAAAATAGCAGAACGAGTCGGCGCACATATCGGATTTGTCCAAGCATTATCGAATGTCAAACCTTCATTCATTAAGGCTTGCAGATGCGGCATTATTGGTTTCATACTACCGATATTATATCCTGGTGTCGCATCAACGCCCATATCATCCGCAATAATCAGTAGAATATTTGGTTTGGTCTCAGGTGTAGGATTTGGTTCCGTATCATCGGTACAGGCATTTAGGAGTAAAATTCCGACAAAAAATATTGATAATATAAGGCGATTAGTCATAATTGATTAGTTTTAGATAATTATTATTACCTATGACTTCTAACCTTGAGTTTAGTTTAACGCTTAATTTTAACTTTTATAAATTCGTATTCTTTCAAAAAGAATTTCAGCGTTAAATCATTCCTAATTTATAATTCATTGAAAATGCAAATTATCAAAAAATATCAAAATGTCCATCAAGAAAATCATTCGGTTACGTTTGATATTAAACGGATGGAAGTCATTTATGAACAAAAAAATGGAAAATCTGACGAACCTCATCGACACGATTATTATACAATTATTATTACCAAAAAAGCAGAAGGAAAACATATTATCGATTTTCATGAGTTTGATTTAGTATCGCAACGAGTTTATTTTATCAGTCCGAATCAAGTCCATCAAATTATTGAGAATGCACCATCTTTTGGTTTTGCTTTGACGTTTTCACCACAATTTATGGTTGAAAATGGTATTGAGAATTGTTTCATTGAAGACTTGCACTTATTTCAAGATTTTGGATTTTCGCCACCGTTAGAATTAGAAAAAAATGAGTTAGAAGAGCTTTCTGAATTTGCAGAAAAAATGCTCTATTTTCTTAATTCCAATAAAAAATTCAGATATCAAGCGGTTGGAGCATTGTTAAAATTATTTTTAATTCAATGCAATAACGTTTGTTCTATTCCGATTGAAGAAAATACGCAATCGACTCAAGCTTCAGTGGTTTTGTTGCGGCATTTTAAATCACTTTTGGAGGAGAATTATAAAATATGGCACAAAGTAAGCGAATATGCAAAAATGTTGCACATCACTTCCGATTACTTAAATGTAGCCATTAAATCTTTGACGGGAAAAAGTGCAAAAGAGCATATTCAAAGTCGAATTATTATGGCTGCAAAACGCCTTTTACGCTTTTCTGATTTTACAAATAAAACGATTGCTTACGAATTGGGTTTCTCTGAACCTGCAAATTTTAGTCAGTTTTTTAAGAAATATGTTGGGGTTTCTCCTACGAAATTTCGGCAAGGTTGATTTTCGGTTTTTTCAATGGATTTTCAAAAAGTAACAAAAGACGCGGTGTGATTTTGTGAAAATATAAAAATCACGGATTTTCATAAGCTTTCCACGGATTTTCATATTCCACAGCTTACTCATTAGCCTTATCTTTACATGATTAAAGTAACAGCCAAAATCAAATAATTATGGACAGAAAGAACTTTTTAAAAAAATCAATTTTAGGAATTGCTGGTGTGGCAGCTGGTCATACCGCCTTAAAAGCGGAAGATGAAAATAGGATATCAACGTATGATAAATTGATGGAACAGGTTGGTTTTAATCATATTCCCGCTGATGGTGGAATTACTAAAAAAGGAGAAAATATGAAAACGGTATTACATAAAGCGACTACAAGAGGACACGCAAATCACGGTTGGTTGGATTCACATCATACATTTAGTTTTGCAAATTATTATAATCCTGAACGGACAAATTTTGGTGTTTTGAGAGTTTTGAATGATGATGTCGTATCGGCAGGAAGAGGATTCGGAAGACATCCACATGATAATATGGAAATCATTTCGATTCCGTTAGATGGAAATTTGGAGCATCAGGATTCTATAGGAAATAAGGCGGTCATTAAACAAGGCGATGTGCAAGTCATGAGTGCGGGAACTGGCGTTTTCCACAGCGAAAAGAACGAAAGCGATTCAGACGCTGTAAAATTTTTACAGATTTGGATGTTTCCAAATCAGCGAAATGTTACGCCTCGTTACGACCAAATTACGCTGAAAGATATAGATTCGAAAAATAAATTTTCTCAAATCCTATCACCAAATCAAGACGATGAAGGTGTTTGGGTCCACCAAAATGCTTGGTTTCATTTAGGTGAATTAGAAAATGGGAAATCAATAACGTATAATATCAAAGATGTAAAAAACGGTGTTTATGCCTTCGTTTTGGAAGGTGAAGTGACGATAGAAGGACAACAATTAGGAAAACGAGATGGATTCGGTATTTGGGATACAAATGCGATAAAAGTGGAAGCGAATTCAGATGCAAAAGTGCTATTAATGGATGTTCCGATGACGGTATAGAAAATAGTTGATAGTTGTCAGTGTGTGAATTGTCAATGCCTAAAATTAGGTTGATTGTCAACTATCAACTTCATTAATTAACGCGTCTTTTTTCCTCCTCACTATTCCTTTTATTTCTCGAGTCGCTGCAATAAAAGTAACTTCATCCATAAAATACAATGCTTGCCCTCCAAACATTATATCATAATAATCTGTGACGATGTTGAATCGCCGGTCATCTATTGCAAACCTTGGTCAATGGGCGGGGGCGAACAAAAAGGTCGCCGTCCGATAGCTATAATTCCTTAAGTTGACGACATTGACTTTCAAGCTCCAGCTTGGAAATCAATGTTTTATGAAATCCAAGCTAAAACTTAAAGATATTTTTTTACGATATTAGAAGAATAGCTGCAAACTACAAGACTGAAATAGGATTCTTTTCATCGTCTAAAGCAACAAAAGCGAATTCTCCTTCAATCGCTTTTTCTCGGTGTTCAGAATACATTTGTTCAATATAGATATCGACCGAAACTTTCAGACTTGTATTGCCAACAGAAATTACTTTTCCAATAAATTCCACGATTGTTCCATGTGGAATGGGTTTCTTAAAATCAATTTTGCTACTGCTGACCGTTACCATTTTTTTACGACTGAAACGAGTCGCTGCGATAAAAGCAACCTCATCCATAAAATACAATGCTTGACCTCCAAACATTGTGTCATAATGATTTGTGGAATTTGGGAAAACGGCTTTAAAAATACTTGTGGTGGATTTTTCAATTCTTTGTTCGATTGTCATATTGGCTTATTTAAATTTTAGACAAAACGACTCTCTAATCATTAAGTTGATGAAAATGGAAAATGATATTTGTAATTATTATAGGTTATAAAATCTATAAAATTGATTTACGTCATAAATTTTATTTGTAAAAATGAAATTATTTTCATTGAAAATTGTTTAATGTGTTGATTGTCAGTACTTTGAATGTTTTTTTTTGATTCCTGTTTTAATGCGA